>NZ_JBEOMB010000071.1:0-60544 GCF_046000175.1 Rhodoplanes sp. SY1 | reverse complement strand
CCTGATCACGCCGTGGAACTTCCCGATCGCCATTCCGGCCTGGAAGATCGCGCCGGCGCTCGCCTACGGCAACTGCGTCGTGATCAAGCCGGCCGACCTGGTGCCGGGCTCCGCCTGGGCGCTCGCCGACATCATCGCTCGCGCCGGCATCCCGAAGGGCGTGTTCAACCTGGTGATGGGACGCGGCTCGGAGATCGGCGACGTCCTGCTGAACCACGACGACGTCGCCGCGATCTCGTTCACGGGCTCGGTCGGCACCGGACGCAAGATCGCCCAGGCCGCCGTCACGGCGCCGGTGATGAAGAAGGTGCAGATGGAGATGGGCGGCAAGAGCCCGCTCGTCGTGCTGGACGACGCCGATCTGGCCGTGGCGGTGGAATGCGCGGCGAACGGCGCCTTCTACCAGACCGGCCAGCGCTGCACCGCGAGCACCCGCCTGGTCGTCACCGAGGGCATCCACGACCGCTTCGTCGAGGGCCTGGTGACGCGCCTGAAGCAGCTCGTCGTCGACGATGCGCTGAAGCCCGGCACCAATATCGGCCCCGTCGTCGACCAGAACCAGCTCGACCAGGATCTGCGCTACATCGCGATCGGCCAGAAGGAGGGCGCCAAGCTGGTCTGGGGCGGCGAGCGGCTCAACCGCGACAAGCAGGGCTTCTATCTGCAGCCGGCGCTGTTCACCGAGTGCGCGTCCGACATGCAGATCGTTCGCGAGGAGATCTTCGGCCCCGTCGCCGCGGTGCTGCGCGTGAAGGACTACGACGAGGCGCTGGCGGTGGCGAACGACACCACGTTCGGCCTGTCGTCCGGCATCTGCACGACGAGCCTCAAGCACGCGACCCACTTCAAGCGCAACTCCGACGCCGGCATGGTCAACGTCAACCTGCCGACCGCGGGTGTCGACTATCACGTCCCGTTCGGCGGCCGGAAGGGCTCGAGCTACGGCCCGCGCGAGCAGGGACACTACGCGGTCGAGTTCTACACCACGGTGAAGACCAGCTACACGCTGGCGTGAGCGCGGCTGCGCCGTACAGCGCTTCGACGCGAGACGTGCCCCGGGTTTGCATTTTCATGCGGACCCGGGGTGAGGGATGCCCATCCAATCGCAATTCGATTTGATAGCAATTTAGCATCATCAACTTTGGGAGCCACTTGGCACTCCGTGGCTGCGGCAAAGCGGTGCCTCATTGCCCGGCAAGGCCTTGTACCTCATGGCTCGACCTCGGCTCGGCACCGACGCTCGTCGCGCGCTCAGCCCCAAGATCGCTGATGATCTCCTCACTGTAGGCATCGAGAGCCAACTGGAGAAAGTCCGCATTCTGCTGTTTCACCGATTTGAGAAACTGGATCACGGTTTCACGAACGGAGTCTCGATTTTCCAGTGTCACCTGTATTCCGATTCCTCCGGGAAGCCCGGCGAAGAGACTTTTCTTGGCAGATTCCCAATCGGAGAAGAACCGCTCGACCCGAGCACGGTTGTCGGTTCCAAAGACGTCGATCATTGCTCTGAGATCGCCCGTTCCAAGTTCAGCCCCCTCGTTTTCAATCCACTCGATATTATAGAAGAGTTGCTTGCAGTTGTCGCCCAAGACGGTGATCGAGAGTTGTTCGCCGAAGAGGCGCGTCACTGTTTCGTTCCAGTTCTCGAAATAGGTGAACCTCCACCGCGAAGCCTGAATTAGCGCGGTCAGCAGCAGCGACGAACGCGGCGATCCGACAAAGCGACGATCCAGCGTTTCCGACATAATCAGGTAGAACTTGCGATCTCCGTTCATATAAAGCTGGTGCCGTACCAGCACCGGGCGATATACTTTTCCGCTCTGGATCGAGCGAAAAGTGACGTCGTCTCCTGCGACGGTCTGATTGTTGGCGGCTCGGACTACGTCGGCTTCGACCTTGTGCATCCAGGGGATCTTTTTGGTGCCCCCGCGGTCGAGCATGCGGCCGAGTTCTTCCCAGGTCGTGTTCGGGGCTTGGTTGGGGTCGAATGGAAGCACCAGGCCGAGGACGTGGAAGAACATCGACGTTCCCAACACTGATGATGAGCCGGGTATCGTGTCGAAAGTATCGCTTCCCGTGTTCCTCACCGTCAATTCGAAGCTGATCTGGCTTGACGTCTCAGACTTCAGATCCGTCCCGCGGGCAATTGCGAAGGCGTTTGCAATGCGTTTCGCGGCGACGGCGATATTTGCGGTGAAAACGCCCGGATTTTGGCCTTCGTGCGCAACTGTATAAAGACCTCGATAGTCACAGAATTTTCTTAAGAAAAGCCCTATACTACTTTCGTACCAATTGTTCAGCTCGTCGGTGGATACGAAAACTTTTATCGGATCTTGCGTCGCGCCGATCGAAGGAACGGCGGTGTTCTGATAGGATTGGAGAATTATCGGTAGCGTCCTGACGGGCACATCGAAAAGTCCCATGATCCATCGATTTTCCGACTTGGCATGGAGTTGCGAGAATGTCCCAATTTCGTAACCGCAATAAACGCTTTGTTCGCCGGTGAAGATAACGATCAGCCAATCTTTGTCACCGAGATTGGTGTCTATGATCGGTTTCCAGTCTTCGGCAGGAGGGATGTCCCTGACGTCGAGAAAGCAGTCGAGATTGGGGCGCCCCAACCCTTGTTTTGCCAGGAAGACAAGTTGATCATAAAGGCACTCGCCGATGATCTTGTCGTCGTGATGGTAGCTTATAAAAGCCGACGATGTCGTCATCGAGTGCGTCCTCGTTGCGCTGCTCGTAGAGGTAGAAATTCGCACCGCGAATGGACTGTTGCAACGGAGATTTCGAGGGATGTGACGGCTGATCGGTTTGCTCGCCGCAATGTGATCGGGAGGTGACTGTGACATCGCGCCTTCGGTCCGTACGGAAAAGGGAGGTTGTTTGTCCCCCCGTGATCCGCCTCTCGAACCTTTCGCCGTCCCCGAAACACCAAGCCGGTGGCGGGGCGTGTGCGCCGCCGATCACGTGTTCGATACCGCCACGAATACCGCCATGCGCCGGTCACGATTGTCGCGGACCGGTGGCGTGTCGGACCCGGCCTTGCGGTCCGGGGGATGCGCAACGTTGCGCGTTTTGCGCCGGCGCGCCAGGGAGGTCGCTTCGATGCTCGCCCGTCTCCGCGCTGCCGCGATGGCCGCGCTGCTTCTGCTTCCGGTCCTTCTCGCTTCTGCCGGAGTGGCGCCCGCCGCTGCCGCCGAGAAGGCGTTCCAGCGCGACGAGCTCGCCGACGGCGCGCTGCGCCTCGAGGCGCAGATCAAGAAGGACGCCGGGAACGTCACGAAATCGCCCGACCAGCTCCGCCGCGACGCCGAGGCGGCGCTCGCCCGCAACGACACCCGCACGGCGCTCACCGTGCTGGGCCTGCTCGTCACGGCTGCGCCGGACGTCGCCTCCAACTGGCTGCGCCTGTCGCGCGCCATCCTGCAGGTGAAGGGGGCGGACAGCCGCGAGCAGAACACCCTGTGGGAGCGCGGCGCCACCGCCGCCTACATCGCCTATCAGCGCGCCGGAACGCCGGCCGAGGAGGCCGACGCCCTGGTGCTGGTCGGCCGCGCCTATGCGGACCGCCGCGTGTGGCGCCCGGCGCTCGACGCGCTGCGGCTGTCGCTGGAGCTGAAGGAGGTCGCCGACGTCCGCGCCCGCTACGAGACGCTGCGCACCGACCACGGCTTCCGCCTGCTCGACTACTCGGTCGACGCCGACACGGCCTCGCCGCGCGCCTGCTTCCAGTTCTCCGAGGCGCTGCCCGGTCCGCGAACGGATCTCTCGCCCTTCGTCTCGGTCGCCGGGCTCGACAAGCCGGCCGTCGCGGCCGACGACCGCGCGCTGTGCGTCGAGGGCCTCAAGCACGGCGAGCGCTATGCCGTCACGATCCGGCCCGGCCTGCCGTCGACGGTCAAGGAGACGCTGCAGAAGGCGTCCGAATTCAATCTTTACGTCCGCGACCGCAAGCCCTTCGTGCGATTCTCCGGCAAGGCCTATGTGCTGCCGCGCACCGGCCAGCAGGGCATCCCGGTCGTCACCGTCAACACCTCGGCGGTGAGCATCAACGTCTACCGGATCGGCGACCGGAACCTGGTCGACCCGGTTGCGGCTGAGGATCTGGAACGCAATCTCGACCGCTACGAGCTGGAGCGCATCGCCGAGACCAAGGGCGCGAAGGTGTGGTCGGGCGAGCTCGCCGTGCAGTCGCCCCTCAATGCCGAGGTGACGACGGCCTTCCCGGTCACCCAGGCGGTCGGCGATCTCAAGCCCGGCGTCTACGTGATGTCGGCCGAGGCCAAGGGACCGCGCGGCGACGACGACTGGACCGCGCTCGCGACGCAGTGGTTCGTGGTGTCCGACCTCGGCCTCTCCGCCATGTCGGGCGGCGACGGCATCCACGTCTTCGTCAACTCGCTGGCGACCGCCCAGCCCAAGCCGCAGACCGAGGTGCGGCTCGTCGCCCGCAACAACGAGGTGCTGGCGGTCCGCAAGACCGACGCCGACGGCCATGCCGTCTTCGAGGCGGGGCTTACGCGGGGCGAGGGCGGCTCCGCGCCCGTGATGATCGTCGGCGTCAACGACACCGGCCGCGACTACGGCTTTCTCAGCCTCAAGGCGCCGGCCTTCGATCTCTCCGACCGCGGCGTGAAGGGCAGGGCGGCCCCGACCGGCCTCGACGCCTTCGTGGTCACCGAGCGCGGCGTCTATCGCACCGGCGAGACCGTGCACGTCACGGCGCTCTTGCGCGATGGCCTCGGCGTCGCGGCTGCGGGCGTTCCCCTGACCCTCGTCTTCGAGCGGCCGGACGGCGTCGAGCATCGCCGCGCCGTGGTCGCCGACCAGGGCCTCGGCGGCCGCGCCTACGACCTGCCGATCGTCTCCACGGCGCCGACCGGCACCTGGCGGCTCAAGGCCTACACGGATCCGAAGCGTCCGCCGGTCGGCGAGACGACCTTCATGGTCGAGGACTACGTCCCCGACCGCATCGAGTTCGATTTGTCGACCAAGGCGACCGGCATCACCAAGGGCACGCCCGTGGAGATCGCGGTCGACGGCCGCTTCCTCTACGGCGCCCCAGCCTCGAATCTGGAGCTGTCCGGTGAGGTGACGCTGAAGGAGGCCAAGGAGCGCGCCGGCTTCCCGGGCTATCAGTTCGGCACCGTCGACGACGAGGCGGAGGCCGACGCCGAGTCGAGCCGCATCACCCTCGACGACCTCCCGGCGACCGACGAGAAGGGCCGCGCCACCGTCCCGGTGACATTGGAAAAACTGCCGGAGACCAGCCGGCCGCTGGAGGCGCAGGTCGTCGTCCGCATGGCGGAGACCGGCGGCCGTGCGGTCGAGCGCAAGATCACCCTGCCGGTCGTGCCCGAGGGGCCGATGATCGGCGTGAAGCCGTTGTTCTCCGGCCGCTCGCTCGGCGAGGGCGAGACCGCGACCTTCGACGTCGTCGTGGTCGCGCCGGACGGCCAGGCGTTGGCGCGCCGCGGCCTGAAATACGAGCTCCTGAAGGTCGACACGCGCTATCAGTGGTACCGGGCCGACGGCGCCTGGAGCTACGAGGCGGTGAAGTCGACCAAGCGGGTCGCCGACGGCACGCTCGACGTCGCGCCCGGCCAGCCCGGCCGCATCGCCGCGCCGGTCCAGTGGGGCCGCTACCGGCTCGATGTCTCCTCCAGCGATCCGGACGGGCCGACCACGTCGATCTCGTTCGACGCCGGCTTCTTCGCGGAAGCCTCGGCCGACACGCCGGACCTCCTGGAGATCGCCCTCGACAAGCCCGAGGTGAAGGCCGGCGACACGCTCACCGTGTCGGTGACGGCCCGCTCCGCCGGCCGGGTCCGTCTCTCGGTGATCGGCGACCGGCTGATCACCAGCGTCACCCAGGAGGTGCCGCAGGGCACGAGCCAGATCCGTCTGCCGGTGGGCTCCGACTGGGGCACGGGGGCCTATGTGGTCGCGACCCATCTGCGGCCGCTCGATGCGCAGGCCAAGCGCATGCCGGGCCGCGCCATCGGGGTGCAGTGGCTCGCGGTCGACCGCGCGGCGAAGACCCTGCAGGTGTCGCTCGCGACGCCTCAACTGATGCGTCCCAACACGACGCTGCGCGTGCCGGTCACCATCGCTGGGCTCGCCGGCGGCGCCGGCCAAGCGGGGCAGGAGGCGCGCATCACGGTCGCGGCCGTCGATGTCGGCATCCTCAACCTCACCGGCTACAAGCCGCCGGCGCCCGACGAGCACTATCTCGGCCAGCGCCGGCTCTCCGCCGATCTGCGCGACCTCTATGGCCATCTGATCGACGGCATGCAGGGGACGGTCGGGGCGATCCGCTCCGGCGGCGACGGCGGCGCGGCCGAGCTGTCGGGCTCGCCGCCCACTCAGCCGCCCGTCGCCCTGTTCTCCGGCGTCGTGCCGGTCGGGCCGGACGGCAAGGCCGAGGTGACGTTCGACATTCCGGCCTTCGCCGGCACCGTGCGGGTGATGGCGGTCGCCTGGTCGGCCGGCAAGGTCGGCCGCGCCAACGCCGACGTGACGGTGCGCGACCCCGTCGTGCTCACCGCGACGCTGCCCCGCTTCCTGCTCACCGGCGACCGCTCGACCGTCCAGCTCGAGCTCGACAATGTCGAGGGCCGAGCCGGCGACTACCGGGTCGCCGCCTCGGTCGAGGGGCCGGCCCAGATCGGCGGGCAGGCCGGGCAGGGCACCGGTCCGCAGAGCGTGCGGATGGCGGCCAAGCAGCGCGCCTCGCTGTCGCTGCCCATCACGGCGACGGCGGCCGGCACCGCGATCGTCAAGATCGCCGTGACCGGGCCGGACAGCTTCGCGCTGGAGCGGACCTATCCGCTCGCCGTGAAGCCGGCGACCCAGATCGCCACGCGCCGCACGGTGCGCACGATCGCCAAGGGGGAGAGCCTGTCGCTCGGTGCCGACCTGTTCGGCGATCTCGTCCCGGGCACCGGCGGGCTCGCCCTCTCGGTCGGTCCGTCGACGGCGCTCGACGCGGCGACGCTCCTGAAGGCGCTCGACCGCTACCCGTTCGGCTGCTCCGAGCAGATCACGAGCCGGGCGCTGCCGCTCCTCTACGTGAATGAAATGTCCGTGGAGGCGCATCTGGCGCTCGACCAGGACGCCGACCAGCGCATCCGCGACTCGATCGACCGGCTGCTGGCCCGGCAGGACTCCTCCGGCTCGTTCGGCCTGTGGGGCGTCGGCGGCAACGACGTCTGGCTCGACGCCTATGTGAGCGACTTCCTCACGCGGGCGCGCGAGCGCGGCTTCGTGGTGCCGGACACGGCCTTCAAGCTCGCCCTCGAGCGGTTGAAGAACTACGTCGTCAACGCGCCGGAGCCCGGCAAGGAGGGGGCGCGCGATCTGCCCTATGCGCTCTACGTCCTCGCCCGCAACGGCGAGGCGCCGGTCGGCGATCTCCGCTACATCGCCGACACCAAGCTCGGCGAGTTTTCGACCCCGACCGCCAAGGCGCAGATCGGCGCGGCGCTCGCCATGCTGGGCGACCGTGTCCGGGCCGAGCGGGTGTTCGCGGCCGCCGTGCAGGCGATCGAGCCGCCGAAAGTCCTGGAGTTCGGCCGGCCCGACTTCGGCTCCTCGCTGCGCGATGCCGCCGCCGTGACGGCCCTCGCCGCGGAAAGCAACGCCGCCGCGAGCCTGCTGCCGGCGGCCCTCAAGGGCGTCGAGGAGGCGCGGGCGCGGGCCTTCTACACCTCCACGCAGGAGAACGCCTGGATGGTGCTGGCGGCGCGCGCGCTGTCGAAGTCGGTGCCGCTGTCGATCGAGGTCGCGGGCGCGGCGCGCAAGAGCCCGCTCTACCGCGCCTTCCGGCCGGCCGAGCTCACGACGCCGTTGCGCGTCACCAACACGGGCGACGCGCCCGTGCAGGCCGTGGTGTCGGTCTCCGGCGCGCCGCTGGTGCCGGAGCCCGCCGCCGACAAGGGCTTCAAGATCGAGCGGACCTACTTCACGCTCGACGGCGAGAAGGTCGACGCCTCGAAGGCGCGGCAGAACCAGCGGTTCGCCGTGGTCTTGAAGATCACCGAGCCGCAGCCGCAATACGGCCGCGTGCTGGTCGTCGACCCGCTGCCGGCCGGGTTCGAGATCGACAACCCCAGGCTCGTCTCCTCGGGCGAGACCGGGACGCTCGACTGGATCCAGGACGCCGCCGAGCCCGAGAAGGCCGAGTTCCGCGACGACCGCTTCTCGGCGGCCTTCACCCGCAACGGCAAGTCGCCGGCCGTGTTCACGGTGGCTTACGTGGTGCGGGCCGTGTCGCCGGGCCGTTACGTGCTGCCGCAGGCCTATGTCGAGGACATGTACCGCCCCGACCGCTTCGGCCGCACCGGCACCGGCACGGTCGAGGTGAGCGTGTCGCGGCAGTAGCGATCGATGAGCGAAGACCAGACCTCCGTCGTTCCGGGGCGGCCCGAAGGGCCGAGCCCGGAACCCATAACCCCTGTCTGTCGTGAGCCACTGGTGCAGGGCGTATGGATTCCGGGCTCGCGGACCTCTCGGTCCGCGCCCCGGAATGACCGAGGGCGGGGCCGGCGTCGGGCGAAGATCGCCTTCGCTGCCGCCGCCGTCCTCCTCGGCCTCGGCTCCTCCGCGCTGTGGGTGAACTCCCTCGGCCCGCCGCCGCTGGGAAAAGATCTCGCCTGGTCGACCGTGGTGGCCGACCGCGAGGGGCGCATCCTTCGCCCCTATGCGACGCCCGACGGGCGGTGGCGGCTGCAGGCGGCGCGGGACACGGTCGACCCGCGCTTCTTCGAGCTCTTGTTCGCCTACGAGGACCGGCGCTTCGCCGAGCATGCCGGCGTCGACCCGGTCGCGCTCGGGCGCGCCGCCGTGCAGCTCGGCCGCAACGGCCGGATCGTCTCGGGCGGCTCGACCCTGACCATGCAGGTGGCTCGGCTGCTGGAGCCGCGCGGCGAGCGGTCGCTCACCACGAAGCTCCGGCAGATCGTGCGGGCCGTGCAGCTCGAGCGGGCGCTGACCAAGGACCAGATTCTCGGCCTCTATCTCTCGCTGGCGCCCTACGGCGGGAACCTGGAGGGCATCCGGGCGGCGTCGCTCGCCTGGCTCGGCAAGGAGCCGCGACGGCTGACGCTCGGCGAGGCGGCGCTCCTGGTGGCGCTGCCGCAGTCGCCGGAGGCGCGCCGGCCGGATCGCTTCCCGGACGTCGCGCGAAGAGCGCGCGACCGGGTGCTCGACCGCATGGCGGCGGCCGGTGTCGTCGAGCCGGGCGAGATCGAGCGCGCCAAGGCCGAGCCGGTGCCGACAGGGCGACGGCCGATGCCGATGCTGGCCCCGCACACGGCCGACCGACTGGTCGGCGCGGCGCCGGAAAAGCGCTTGCATCGCACCAGCTTGGAGGCGCCGCTTCAGGTCGTGCTCGAAGCGCTCGCGAAGGACCGGGCGACCGCCCTCGGTCCCGACATCTCGATCGCGATCCTCGCCGTCGAGCACGCGACCGGCGAGGTGCTGGCCCGGGTCGGCTCGGCCGACTGGGCCGACGCGCGGCGCGCCGGCCAGGTCGACATGACGCTGGCGGTGCGCTCGCCCGGGTCGACCCTGAAGCCGTTCATCTTCGGCCTCGGCTTCGAGGACGGCTTCGTCCACCCCGAGACGCTGCTCGACGACCGTCCGGTCCGCTACGGCGTCTATGCGCCCGAGAATTTCGACCTGACCTATCAGGGCACGGTCACGGCCCGCAAAGCGCTGCAGCTCTCGTTGAATGTTCCGGCCGTGCAGGTGCTGGAAAAGGTCGGGCCGAACCGCTTCGCCGCCCGCATCGCCCAGGCCGGCGGTCGCCTCGTGCTGCCGCCCGGCGAGGCGCCCGGCCTCGCGATGGGGCTCGGCGGCACCGGCGTCACGCTCGCCGACCTCGTCCGGCTCTATGGTGGGCTGGCCCGGCTCGGCACCTCGATCCCGCTCACCGAGCGGCTCGACGACACCGGCCTCGTGCCGGCGCCGCCACCCGAGCAGACGCTGCGCCTGCTCGACCCGGTCGCCGCCTGGTATGTCGGCAACGTCCTGATCGGCGCGCCGCCGCCCGAGAACGCCGCCGGCGGCAGGATCGCCTTCAAGACCGGCACGTCCTACGGCTATCGCGACGCCTGGGCGGTGGGCTTCGACGGCAAGCGCACCATCGGGGTCTGGGTCGGCCGGCCGGACGGCGCGCCGGTCCCCGGGATGATCGGCCGCGGCACCGCGGCGCCGATCCTGTTCGACGCCTTCGCCCGGCTGGGGAAACCCATCGCGGCGCTGCCGCCGGCGCCACGCGGCGCCCTGTTCGCCTCCACGGGCAAGCTGCCGCTGCCGCTTCAGCGGTTCCGTCCCGGCTCGCTGCCGAGCGCCGGCGCCGAGCCGCCGTTGAAGATCGTGTTCCCGCCGAACGGCGCGCGTGTGGAACTCGCCGCCGAGGCCGGCGAGGTGGCCTCGCTGCCGGTGAAGATCGCCGGCGGCTCCGGGCCCGTCACCGTCATGGTCGACGGCCTGCCGCGGGCGACGCTGCGCGACCGCAAGACCGCGACCGTGACGCCCGACGGCCCCGGCTTCGTCCGCCTCACCGTCACCGACACGCGCGGCGCCACCGACAGCGTGCTGGTGCGGCTGCAGTAGCGCGGCCCGCAGGCCTCCGGCGTCGTTCGGATTGAAATCCCGGACGGAACCGGTCACATCGGCAGACCATGTGCCTGGTCCGCCGTGCCCTGCGCCCGTCCGGCGGCCGCAGGGCGTCCTTCCGCCCCGTCATCGCCCTTCTGCTCGGCGCCGTGCTGGCGGCGCTCGCGGGCGCGTCGGCGCGTGCCGAGACGATCCGGATCGGCGTGCTGGCGTTCCTCGGGGCAGAGCACAGCCTGGAGGAGTGGGGGCCGACCGCGCGCGCCGTCGAGGCCGGCCTGCCGGGCAGCACCGTGGTGATCGTGCCCTACGACCACGCCGGGCTCGACCGCGCCGTGGCGGACGGCGCCGTCGACTACGTGATCACCAATCCGGGCCATTACGTCGAGCTGGAGGTGGCGCACGGCATCAGCCGCATCGCGACGCTGGACTCCGGCCTGCCGGTCGCCTCGGCGATCGTCGTGCGGCGCGACCGCACCGACCTGAAGAGCCTCACCGACCTCGCCGGCAAGCGCGTCGCCATCGTCGGGCCGACGGCGTTCGGCGGCTTCCAGGCGGCGTGGCGGGAGCTCGCCGCGGCCGGGATCGATCCGTTCCGCGATCTCGCCGGGCTCGACACGGTCGGCTTCCCGATGACCCGGGTGATCGACGCCGTGCTGTCCAACCGGGTCGACGCCGGCATTCTGCGCGGCTGCCTGCTGGAGCAGCAGGAGGCCGAAGGCGCGTTTGCGCCGGGGGCTCTGCGCGTCGTGGCGCCGCGTGAAAACCCCGGCACGACCTGCGTGGTGTCGAGCCGCGTCTATCCCGACTGGCCGATCGCCAAGCTGCGCGCCACCTCGGCCGCCGACGCGAAGCGGGTCGCCACCGCGCTGCTGACCTTCCAGCCGCCCGCCGGCGTGCCGGGCTGGACCGTGCCGCTCGACTACCAGCCGGTCCACGAGGCGTTCCGGGATCTGAAGATCGGCCCTTACGAGGCGCTGCGCCACGTCACGGCGCGCGAGCTTTTGACGCGCTATTGGCAGGTGCTGGCGATCTTCGGCATCGCGCTCGGCGCCTGGGCCGTGCATGCGCTGCGGGTCGAGCGGCTGGTGCGCCGGCGCACCGCCGAGCTCGCCACCGTCAACGCCGACCTCGTCCGCGAGATCGATCATCGCCGCCGCATCGAGGAGCGCGAGGCGCTGCACAGGAAGGAGCTCGACCACGCGGCGCGGCTGTCGATCCTGGGCGAGATGGCGGGCGGCATGGCGCACGAGCTGAACCAGCCGCTCGCCGCCATCGCCAACTACGCCGACGGCTGCGAGCTGCGGCTGCGTCAGGCGCCGGCCGGCACGCCGGTCGACACCGGCGCGCTGGTGCAGGCGACCCGGCTGATCCGCCAGCAGGCCGAGCGCGCCGCCCAGGTGATCCAGCGCATGCGCGCCTTCGTGCGCAAGCGCGAGCCCGTGCACGCGCCGCTCGACCTGAACGAGGTGGTGGCCGAGGCGCTGGAGTTCTTTCAAGGCCCGGCGCGGCGCAGCGGCGTGGTGTTGGAGACGGCGCCGGCGAAAAGTCTGCCGCTCGTTTGCGGCGATCGCATCCAGCTGCAGCAGGTGATCCTCAACCTCCTGCAGAACGCCGCCGACGCCTCGGTCGGCCGCGGCCCCGGGCCGTGGACCGTGCGGGTCGAGACGCTCGCCTGCGACGGCGGCGCCTGCGTCGCGGTCGCGGACCGCGGCGAGGGGATGTCGGACGAGGTGAAGGCGCGGCTGTTCGAGCCGTTCTTCACCACCAAGCCGGCCGGCCTCGGCCTCGGCCTCGCGCTGTGCCATTCGATCGTCGAGGAGCATCGTGGCCGCCTGCAGGCGGTCGACCGCGACGGCGGCGGCACCGTGATGCGGCTGTGGCTGCCGGCCGCGGACGGCGCGGTCTGCGGGGAGACGAAACCGTCGGGGGAGAACACATGAGCGCGATCACAGGACCGGTCATTTCGGGACGGCGCGGAGCGCCGGACCCGGAATCCAGCCACGAGTCCGGCGTGCGCGACTGGATTCCGGGTTCGCGGACCCGCCGGTCCGCGCCCCGGAATGACCTGTTGCGCGGGGCGAGTGCATGAGCGCGGACGGGACGAGGCCGCCGGTCGTCTACGTGGTCGACGACGACGACGCGATGCGGGATTCGCTCGTCTTCCTGCTGGAGCCGCTCGGCCTCGCCGTCGAGGCGTTCTCCTCCGCCGCGGCATTCCTGGCCGGCTACGATCCCGATCGTGTCGCCTGCCTGGTCGCCGACGTGCGGATGCCCGGGATGAGCGGGCTCGAGCTGCACGAGGAGCTGCTGCGCCGCGGCGCCGTCATGCCGGTCGTGATCATCACGGGCCACGGCGACGTGCCGATGGCGGTGCGGGCGATGCGCACCGGCGCGC
The DNA here is from genome assembly GCF_046000175.1 of Rhodoplanes sp. SY1. Taxonomy (NCBI): domain Bacteria; kingdom Pseudomonadati; phylum Pseudomonadota; class Alphaproteobacteria; order Hyphomicrobiales; family Nitrobacteraceae; genus Rhodoplanes; species Rhodoplanes sp. SY1. The sequence goes on along the minus strand of NZ_JBEOMB010000071.1, from coordinate 47,523 downwards.
TCGACTTCATCGAGAAGCCGCTCAACAACCAGGTGCTGATCGAGCGCATCCACCAGGCGCTGCGGCTCGCCGAGACGAAGCTCGCCGCCGCGCGAGAAATCGGCGCCATCCGGGCGCGTGTCGAGAAGCTCACGGCGCGCGAGCGCGAGGTCGCCGACCTCGTCGCCGCCGGCAAGCAGAACAAGGCGATCGCTCACGCGCTCGGCATCAGCCTGAAGACCGTCGAGATCCACCGCCACAACGCGATGGAGAAGATGGCGGCGACCACGGGCGCCGACCTCGCCCGGATGCTGACGCTGGCAGGCGCCGCGCAGACGTAAACCGGACATCTGCCTAGGCCGACCCATACTCCGCTCATCCCCGCGAAGGCGGGGATCCAGAATCACACGTCGTGCCGCCCCTGGGTCCCCGCCTTGCGGGGACGAGCGGACGTCGGGTCCGATTCATCCCGGCCGACGCATTAGGGGTTAACCCCTAAGTCCTTGGGGGAAATCTCCAAATTACCGCCGGCTGGGGATCGGCGTAGCGTTCCGGCATGCCGCGGAGCGGCCGGGCGCGCGTTTGCGTGTCGTGGCCCTCCGGCGAGGAGGAGCCCGGCATGGCCGACACGAGACGTGATTTCTTCAGAACCCTCGGCGCCGTGACGGTCGGTGCGGCGAGCGCGGCCAAGGCCGCGAGCGCCGCGCCGGCCGCGGCTGCCGGACCGGTCGCGGCCGGCGCCACCGCCGCAGGGGCCGCCGCATCGCCCGGCCGGACGCCGCGCTTCGCCATGGTGGTGGATGTCGCGAAGTGCATCGGCTGCCAGTCCTGCACGGTGTCCTGCATCCACGAGAACGCCGTGCCGGAGGATTCATTCCGCACCATCGTCTCGACCTACGAGGTGCAGGAGGGCGACCGCGCCGCCATGGTGATGCTGCCGCGGCTCTGCAACCACTGCGCCGACGCGCCCTGCCTGCCGGTCTGCCCGGTCGGCGCCACCACGCAGCGGGCGGACGGCATCGTGGTGGTCGACGCCAATGCCTGCGTCGGCTGCGCCTACTGCGTCCAGGCCTGCCCCTACGACGCCCGCTTCGTCAATCACGACACCCAGAAGGCCGACAAGTGCACGTTCTGCGCCCACCGGGTAGAGGCGGGGCTGCTGCCGGCCTGCGTCGAGTCCTGCGTCGGCGGCGCCCGCATTTTTGGTGATCTCGACGACCCGAGCAGCACGGTCGCCAAGCTGGTGGCGAAGGGTGAGGCGAAGGTGCTCAAGCCCGAGCTCGGCACCCGCCCGCACGTCTTCTATCTCGGCCTCGACGACCGGCTCGCCGGCAAGGTCGAGGGCGAGCCCACCTTGTGGCACCCGTCGCACCGGGAGACGCACGCATGACCATCCTCGAAGTCGTCAACGTCTCGCGCGACGTCACCTGGCTGCCCTGGGCCGTGCAGTATTTCTTCCTCGTCGGCCTGTCGGTCGCCGGCTTTCTCGTCTCGGTGCCCGGCCTCGCGCTGGGCGCGCGGAGCCAGCGCGGCTTCGCCAAGAACGCGCTGATCGGCGCGCTCGCCTGCGGGCTGGTGGCGCCCGTCGCGCTGCTCGCCGACCTCCACCAGCCCGGCCGCTTTTGGCGCTTCTATGCGAACCCCAATCTCGGCTCCTGGATGGCGTGGGGCGCGTTCTTCATCCCGTGCTACGTGGCCGGCCTGCTCGCCTACGCCTGGGCGGCGCTGCGTGGCGATCTCGCCGCGGCGGGGCAGGGCGACGACCTCGTGTCGCGCCTGCGCCGGCTGATCGCCATGGGCGGCACGCCGAGCCCGCGGCTGACGAAGATCTTCGCTGGCTGGACTGTCGTGTTCGGGCTCTTGATCCTGCTCTACACCGGCATGGAGACCATGGTGGTGAAGGCGCGGCCGCTGTGGAACACGCCGGTGCTGCCGCTGCAGTTCGCCGCCACCGCCTTCACGGGCGCGGTCGGCCTGACGCTGCTGATCGCCCGGCTGCGCGGCGACGCGACGCTCGCCGCCGACGCGGTCGCGGCGCGGTGGATGACGGCGGCGCTGCTCTCGACGATCGCGCTCGGTCTCGTCTGGTATGCCCTCGGCGCCGTCGGGCTCAGCGAGACGCATGCCCGGGCTTTGGAAAGCGTCGCCGGCCATCGCGCCTGGCAGGTGACGGCCGTGTGGGCCGGCGCCGCGACGGCCCTGCCGCTCCTGCTGCTGTGGCTGCGGCCGCCCGGCTGGGCCTGGCTCGTCGGCCTGCTCGGCCTGCACGCCGCCTGGATGTTCCGCTGGACCGTGTTCATCGGCGGCCAGACCGTGCCGAAGACCGGCGCCGGCCTCTACGTCTATCAGCTCCCGCTCGGCCATGACGGCCTGCTCGGCATCGCCGGCTCGCTCGGCCTGTGGCTGTTCGTCTTCGTCCTGATCACCACGCTGCTGCCCGACGCCACCGCTGCACGGTCGCGCGCCGCGCTGGCGCCCGCCGAGTAGGAGATCCGCCATGGACCGCAGAACCCTTCTGAAGACCGGCGTCGCCGTCGGCGGGCTCGGGGCCTTCGCGGCCGGCTATGCCGAGACCGGCCGCAAGGTGGTCGAGGGCGTCGTCGACTCGCTCGCTCCCAAGGCGAAGGCCGCCGACATCCACGGCGCCTCGCTGAAGCCCGAGTTCACGGTCGATCCCGCGACCGGCCAGCTGACGTCGAACCCGGACCAGCAGGTCTCCTATGTGATGTGCATGGGCTGCACGACCTATTGCGGCGTCCGCGTGCGCGTCGACAAGACGAGCGGCGCGGTCCTGCGGGTCGCCGGAAATCCGTTCCACCCGCTCTCCGCCGATCCGCCGCTGCCCCCCGACATGTCGATCCGGGACAGTTTCGTCGCGGTGTCGCGGGCCGGCGAGAAGGGCCTCGACGGGCGCTCGACCACGTGCGGGCGCGGCTCGGCGATGCTCGGCTGGATGACGAGCCCGTATCGCATCACGCAGCCGTTGAAGCGCGTCGGCCCGCGCGGCGAGGGGCGTTGGCAGCCGATCTCGTTCGAGCAGATGGTGCGCGAGGTCGCGGAGGGCGGCGACCTGTTCGGCGAGGGCCATGTCGACGGCCTGCGCGCGCTGCGCAGCTTCGATCCGATCGACCCGAAGGCGCCCGAGCTCGGGCCGAAGGTCAATCAGGTCGGCCTCCTGTCGTCGACCAACGAGGGTCGTGAGAACTTCGCCCGGCGCTTCGTGCAGAAGGCGTTCGGCTCGCTCAACTTCATCGGCCACGGCGGCTATTGCGGCGGCTCCTACCGCTCCGGCTCGGCCGCCGCCATGGGCAACGTCAAGACGCTGCCGCATGCCAAGCCCGACTTCGCCAATTGCGAGTTCATCATCTTCTGCGGCACGGCGCCGGCCAACGCGGGCAATCCGTTCAAGCGGCAGGCCGCGATGGTCGCCAAAGGCCGCACCGACGGCAAGCTGAGCTACGTCGTCGTCGATCCGGTGATCGGCCACTCGGACAGCCTCGCGGCCAAGCATCGCGGCCGCTGGATCCCGATCAAGCCGGCGACCGACGGCGCCTTCGCCATGGCGCTCGCCCGCTGGATCATCGACAACGAGCGCTACGACCGAAACTTCCTGACGCAGCCGAGCCCCAAGGCGGCGGCCGCCGCCGGCGAGGCCGGCTGGAGCAACGCGACGCATCTGGTCGTCGCCGAGCCGGGTCATCCGCGCGAGGGCTTCATGCTGCGCGGGTCCGATCTGGGTTTGGTGATCGAGGGAGAGAAATACGCCGACAAGGATCCGTTCGTCGTGGTCGATCCGGCGACCGGGCAACTCGTGCCGCACGCGGCGCTGGCCGGCCCGGCCGCGCTGTTCGTGAGCGACGCCTTCACGGTCGGCGACAAGTCGATTCGTCTGCGCTCGTCGTTCGATCTCTATGCCGAGAGCGCGCGGCGCTTCTCGCTGGAGGAGTATGCGGCGGTCTGCGGCATCCCGGCCGAGACGCTGGCGGGACTCGCCGAGGAGTTCACCAGCCACGGCAAGAAGGCGGCCGTGAACACCCATGGCGGCACCATGGCGGGCAACGGCTTCTACAGCGCCTTCGCGCTCGTCACACTCAACACGTTGATCGGGAACATCAACGTGAAGGGCGGCACGATGGTGCCGGGCGGCGCCTTCCCGGCGGAAGGCAAGGGGCCGCGCTACGACCTCGACGACTTCCCCGGCCGGGTGACGCCGAAGGGCACACCGCTGTCGCGCAACGTGCCCTACGAGCGCTCCAGCGAGTTCAAGCGCAAGAAGGACGCCGGCAAGCCGTATCCGTCACAGGCGCCGTGGTATCCTGCCGCGCCGCAGCTCGGGTCGGAGTGGCTGACCAGCGCGCTCAACGGCTATCCGTATCCGCTGAAGGCGCTGTTCGTCTGGAACGCCAACCCGATCTACGGCATCCCGGGCCTGAAGGGCGCGGTCGCGACGGCGCTGAAGGATCCGAAGAGGCTGCCGCTGATCGTCTCGATCGACCCGTTCATCAACGAGACCGGGGCCTTCGCCGACTACATCCTGCCGGACACGCTGCTGTTCGAGACCTGGGGCTTCGCGGCGCCCTGGCACGCGGTGCCGAGCCGCACCTCGACGGCGCGCTGGCCGGTGGTCGACTCCAAAAACGCGAGGACGGCCGACGGCGAGCCGATCTCCATGGAGGCGTTCTTCATCGCGCTCGGAAAGACGCTCGGCCTGCCGGGTTTTGGGCCGAACGCCATGGCGGATTCGTTCGGCACGCTGCTGTCGCTCGACAAGCCGACCGACTGGTTCTTCCGCGCTGCCGCCAATGTCGGCTTCGCCGGCCAGAAGCCCGTGAACGACGCCACCGACGAGGACGTCGCGCTGACCGGCTTCGGCCGCCACGTGCCGGCCCTGCAGGCGACGCTGAAGCCCGAGGAGTGGCGCAAGGCCGCCCACGTGTTCACGCGCGGCGGGCGCTATCAGCCCTACGGCCAAGCCTACGACGGCGACCGCATGGCCCAGAAATTCGCGCCGGCCCTGACGCTCTACAACGAGCAGGTCGGCACGGCCAAAAGCTCGATGACCGGCAAGCGCCACTCCGGCGTGCCGCAATGGACGCCGCCGTGCTTCTGCGACGGCACGCCGATGCGGAGCGTCTATTCGGAGACGGAGTGGCCGATGCTGCTGATCAGCCAGAAGTCGGTGCTGATGAGCGCCTACACGATCGGGCTCGACCGGCTGCGCGGCATCCATCCGGAGAACCCGGTCGCCCTGCACGCCGACGACGCGGCGCGGCTCGGCATCGCCAACGGCGACACGGTGCGGATCGCGACGCCGGGCGGCACGGTGGTCGGCACGGCGCTGGTTCGCAAGGGCGTGATGCGCGGCGTGATCGCCGTCGAGCACGGCTTCGGCCACACCGAGTTCGGGGCGCGGTCGCACCAGATCGGCGGGAACCGCCAGGCCGACGGAAAGGCGCTCGGCGCCGGCATCAACCTCAACGATCTCGGCCTGTCGGACCCGACCCGCAAGGACCTGTCGGTCTGGCTCGACCCGGTCTCCGGCACCTCGGTCCGCCAAGGCCTGCCGGCGCGAATTTCGCGGGCGTGAGGGACTGATCGTTGGTCGTGACATCGGCGCGTGCGGGTCGCAGCGCGAGCAGGGAAGGCCGAGCACCGGGACGGCGACGGCGGCCTCTCGGTGCCGGTCGACGCGGCGCGGATCGACGGAGCTGATGGTCGCGCAGGCCGGGCCATGAACTCCCGCCCCGGCATCCCGGCGACAGCGCATCGCGGATCGAGGGTGACCACTGGGGCATGTCGCCGGCGACCAGCTCGGCGTGCCGCACCCTCGTCAGCACGGATCGCTACGTCGCTGGGGGGCTCCTTGCCCGACAGAACGCAGCGCCGCCTTTATCTGCGCGGACCAGAACAATGGTGGCGCACGCTTGGCGTGCAACGGCGACTCTACGAAGCTGACGCGGAAAGCCGCAGCTTTCGCGCGAGGCCGATTCATTTTTGCCATCCGAAGAGCCCCCGATCTTCATACCTCCTTCGCGGAAATCCGACATTCCTGCGCGAATCCGACAATTGAAATCCAGCGAATACATTCATTTTCGCAGAAAGAAACGAGAATAACCTTCATGCCCACTGTATCGCAAAGAACACATGAGTTGTCTTGTTGAAGTACTTTTGAATTTTTACTAAAAATTAATCCGCAAACAGTCAAAACAGTAACAACGGCGTATCGCCGTGACCGTGAGTCATCATCCGGTCGGTGCCTAGTCCAGTTCAGATCGTTCGCTGAAACCTCCGCACAACGGAGCGACACGTCACGCGGCTCGGTGCAGGTGAACCCCTGTGCGCGGCCCTCAGACGACGTGTGCTCCGGCGGATGCACCGTCGAGGAACAAGGCCCCATGTCCATAGCCATGTCCATGTCCAGCCCGCCGGTCCCGGTGTCGAAATCGAGCCGCCTGAGCCTCCTGGTCAGCCGGCTCCCGATCGGCACGCGAATCTATGCCGCGTTCGGCGTCACCCTGGTCCTGCTGGTCGCGCTCGCCCTCTTGGCCGTGCGCAGCATCAACTCCATCGGGCAGTCCTTCGACACTTACGGGACGATCAGCACCAACACGGTCGCGGGCCTCGCCATCGAGCGCAACTTCATCGGCTTGCGTCGAAACGTGCTGGCCTACACGACGACGGGCAGCCCCGAGGCGTTGGAGCGGGCGCGTGAGTTGGCGGCTGCCCTGCCGAAGGACATCGCTGCGTTGACCGACGCCCTGATCGTCGCCGAGCGGAAGGCGGCCCTGCAGGCGGTCAGGCCGCTCGTCGACCAGTATGTCGGGGAGATCGGCACGGCCGTGACGCTGCGCACGGCGCGCGAGAAGACGGTCGCCGAGCGCATGGATCCGCTCGGGACGAAAGCGCGCGCGACGGTGGCCGAGCTGGTGCGCAAGCTGACGGCCGACGGGGAGGCCGAAGCCGTGGCCGCCGCGGCGCTGGTGCGCGAGGCCCTGATGCTGGCGCGCCTCGACGCCCTGCGGTTTCTCGGCAAGCCCGATCAGGCGACGGTGTCCCGGTTCCGCACCAGCCTTGCCGCGTTCGACACGGCGGCAGCCGGGCTCGACCGGCGTCTGAGCAATCCCGAGCACCGCCGCCTCGCGGCCGAGACGACCCAGACGATGCACGCGTACGCTCAGGCGTTCGAGGCGGTGGTGAAGGAGACCGCCGAGCTGAACGCGCTGCTCGACCGCACCTTCGTCGCGCTCGCCGACCGCATCAACACGGCGCTCGGCGCGTACAGCCAGGCGCAGCGCGCCGGCCTCGCCCACATCCAGTCCGAGACGCATCAGGTCGTCGCCCAGACGAACGTCCTGATGATCGGCCTCGGCATCGCCGCCGTGGTGCTCGGGCTCGCTCTCGCCGTGGTGATCGGCCGCGGTATCTCGCGACCGCTGGTCGGCCTGGTCGCCGCGATGAAGCGGCTCGGCGAAGGTGATTTCTCGGTGGTGCTGCCGGGCCTCGGCCGCGGCGACGAGGTCGGCGCCATGGCGGCGGCCGTCGAGGCGTTCAAGGTCAAGGCGGCCGAGCGGGCGCAGCGCGAGGCCGAGGAGAAGGCCGAGCAGGACCGGCGCGCGAGCGCCGAGCGAAAGGCCGAGATGGTCCGGCTCGCCGACGGCTTCGAGCGGGCGGTCGGCGGAATCGTCGAGACGGTGTCGTCCGCGGCGACCGAGCTCGAGGCGGCGGCCGGCACGCTCACCCGTACGGCGGAGACCACGCAGCATCTCTCGGCGACCGTCGCGGCCGCCTCCGAGCAGGCCTCCACCAACGTCCAGTCCGTCGCGTCCGCCACCAACGAGATGGCCGCGTCGGTCAGCGAGATCAGCCGCCAGGTCCAGGAGTCGACCCGGATCGCCGGGGAGGCGGTGCGGGAGGCGCAGGAGACCGACACTCAGATCGGCCACCTCTCGGTCGCCGCGGGCCGCATCGGCGACGTCGTGAAGCTGATCACGGCGATCGCCGAGCAGACCAATCTGCTGGCCCTGAACGCGACCATCGAGGCGGCGCGGGCGGGCGAGGCCGGCAAGGGGTTTGCCGTCGTCGCTCAGGAGGTGAAGGCGCTGGCGGCCCAAACCGCCAAGGCCACGGGTGAGATCTCGTCCCAGATCGCCGGGATGCAATCGGCCACCCAGGCTTCGGTCGTCGCGATCAAGGCGATCGGCGGGACGATCGCGCGTGTCTCGGAGATCTCCGCCACCATCGCGGCCGCCGTCGAGGAGCAGGGTGCGGCGACCTCGGAGATCGCCCGGAACGTCCAGCAGGCGGCGGCCGGCACCACCGAGGTCGCAAGCAACATCACGCAGGTCAACCGCGGCGCCGGCGAGACAGGGTCGGCCTCCTCCCAGGTGCTGTCATCGGCGCAGTCGCTGGCCGGTGAGAGCAACCGTCTCAAGCTGGAGGTCGACCGGTTTCTGGCGAACGTCCGTTCGGCATGACGCGAATCGTCCTCACAGGAGTGATCCAATGTCGAACATCGTCGACTTCCCCAAGGTGCCGCTGGCCGAGAACGCTCCCGAGACCGGTCCGACCGACGCTCACCGACTGCTGGGCTCGCTGCTCGACTGCACGCAGCCGTTGATGGCGATCCTCGACGCGCTGGACCGGGCGGCGGCCGATCTCCCGGACGCTAACGATCATCAGAACCGGATCGCCGAGTCGAAGGCCGTGATGGCGAGCGCCCGCGCGCGGCTCCGCTCCGTCATCATGACCAGCATCCTCGCCGTGGACGGTGTCGTGATGATGCCCGACGGGAATGCGACAATGCTCACAGGAGGCAAGGACAGCGGCCGCCGCTGACTGGCTCCCGACGAACCACCCCGACTCGCTCCGGCCTTTCCAGTGGCCGGCCGGAGCGGGCAAGAAGAGAAAAATCGAACGGAGGGGACGGCATGCTCGACCGCTTCGTGATCGTCCGATCCAGCAGCTTCGACGAGTATCGCGCGGGCGGGCGCGTGTTCACTCCGGAGGTCTCCAGATTCGAGCCCGCGGCGCGAGAGGCCTTCAAGGGTCAGATTGCGGCCTTCACGTTTGGAAAGGCTTCCGATTCGGTCATCCTCGGCTCGGCCGTCACCTCGGTCGGTGTGCTGGCGCGAATGGAGCCGATCGAGGCCGTGCGAGTGCTGCTGCCGACCTCGGCCGCGTTCTGCATCCAGGGCGGGCGCTGGACCCGCGAGTTCGCCGGTTTCGGCCGGGCGGCGCTGATGCCGGCACGCGGCTTGGACGGCCAAGCCGGAGCCGGGCATTTCCTCGAGGTGCGGATGCCGAGGTCGCGCCTCGCCGGGGCGATGGATCTGCTGGAGTGCAATGCCGAGATCGGCGCCGTGCTCGATCGGTTCGGCTGCGATCCGCGCCTCGACGGACTGCGGCTTTTCGCCGAGCACGTTCATCACTTGGTCGCCAGCATCGATCAGGAGCCGGCCGCGCTGGTCGACTTCGACCGCTTCCGGAGCGCGCACGAGCAGATCCTCGTTCTTCGCCTCGCGCGCGTCATCGCGGCGGCGGCGCGCCACTCGCGACAGCGCGGCCCCTCGCGTGGCGGCGTCGCGCTGCCTCGTGCCATGGAGTTCATTCACGCTCATGCCGAGGGCGATGTCGATCTCGCCGCTCTAGCACGTTACGCTGGTGTGTCTTTGCGGACGCTGCAGTTCCGCTTCCGAAGTGAGTTCGACAAGACCATCGTGCAGTATGTGCGCGACCACCGCCTGGCGCTTGCGCGAGACCGGCTGGAGCAGGCGGACCCGGAGGCGACCGTTACGGGAATCGCCGTCGCGACCGGCTTCAGCCATCTCGGCGAGTTCTCGCGGCTGTATCGGCAACGTTACGGCGAGCTACCGAGAGAGACTCTGCAGCGTGCGCGTGCCGGCAAAGCTCGAAGCTGGTCCGGCGATAGGCCGTGAACGGCACGACGCGCCGGCACCCCTCTCCCGAGTCGCGGGCGCCGTCGCTCCGACTATATATGACCTGTCGGCATTCCGGGGCGCGCGGAACGCGAGAACCCGGAATCCAGCGACGACGAGCGCGTTTCTGGCTGGATTCCGGGTCCGGCGCGGAGCCTGTCGTCGGGCCGGCCGAAGGTCGGACCCGATGGCGCCGGCCCGGAATGACGGCGCCGATGGGTGGGAACGAACTCACACCGCCAGCAGGATGCGGGCGACGCCCTGCGGGTCGGCCACCATGGCGTCATGGCCGCAGGCGAGCGCCTCCATCTTCCACGAGGGGTCGGCGGCGAGCTTCGCCGTCACGGCGTCGAAGGCGGCGCTGGGGAAGCCCTTGGCGCGGATGAACACCTTCCTGGCGATCTTCTCGCGCGCACCCGTCAGCACCATGCGGTCCGTGTAGGTCTTCATGGGGTGTGGTGTGCAGAGACTGTCGACCCACGGTCGGTCCGGCTCGGCGACCCCGAGCGCCGACGCGGGGTAGGGCTTGAGCGCGATCTCGCCGGTCTGCGGCGCGGCCGCGATGGCGTCGCGGACGCCCTGCGACGTGCCGTCGATCATGGCCGAGCCGTTCTCCGGCATGAAGGCGTCGAGGAAGACGAGGGCGCCGATCTTGTCGGCGACCTGCTCGGCGACGCCCGAGAGGATGAAGCCCGCATAGGAGTGGCCGACCAGGATCACGTCCGCGAGCCGCTCCCATTTGATCACGTTGACGACGTCGGCGACGTGGGTGTCGAGCCCGACCGTCGGGCCGAGCAGATGGCTGCGCTCGCCGAGCCCGGTCAGGGTCGGGGCGAACACGCGATGTCCTTGTTCGACGAGCAGGTCGGAGACGCGGCGCCAGCACCAGCCGCCGTGCCACGCCCCGTGCACCAGCACGAAGGTTTTCATCGATGGTCTCCGGATCGCCGCGCGCGAACGGACAGGCGCGGCCGAGAGGCGGGGGCGGGTGGATTAGATACCCGGCCCGCGCGGGCGTCCATGCCGCCGGCTTCGGAGCGGAAATGCGGAATTCGCGCGACACGCTTGCGACGCGACCGCCGGCCCGGCATGGTCGCGGCCCTTCGTCCGAACCGTGCAGAACCGCCGTGCCCGCGCCGAAAAGCACTCCCGCCGATCCCGCCCTCGACGCGCGCTTCATGGCGCTGGCGCTGGCGCTCGGCCGCCGCGGGCTCGGCAACACCTGGCCGAACCCGGCAGTCGGTGCCGTGGTCGTGCGGTTCGACCGCGGCGCGCCCCGCATCGTCGGCCGCGGCTGGACCCAGCCGGGCGGCCGCCCGCATGCCGAGACCGAGGCGCTGACGCGCGCCGGCGACCTTTCCCGCGGCGCCACCCTGTACGTCACGCTCGAGCCGTGCTCGCATCACGGCAGGACGCCGCCCTGCGTCGACGCGATCCGGGCGGCCGGCATCGCCCGCGTCGTCTCGGCGATCGCGGATCCGGACACGCGCGTGGCGGGGCGCGGCCACGCCATCCTGCGCGACGCCGGGATCGCGGTCGACATCGGGGTCGGTGCCGCGGAGGCGCTCGCGGCGCATGCCGGCCACATCCGGCGCGTGCTGGAGGGGCGGCCGCACGTCACGCTCAAGATGGCGCTTTCGGCCGACGGCAAGGTGGCGCTCGCCGGCCGGCGACCCGTCGCCATCACGGGCGCGGCGGCGAACGCTCGCGTCCACCTGATGCGCGCCATGCACGACGCGATCCTGGTCGGCATCGGCACGGCGCTGGCCGACGACCCGCTGCTCACCTGCCGGCTGTCGGGCCTTTTTCCGCGCTCGCCGGTGCGGGTGGTGATGGACGCGACGCTGAGGCTGCCGCTCGCATCGCGGCTGGTGACGACGGCACGCGAGACGCCGCTGTGGATCGTCACGCGGCCCGATGCGCCGGCCGACGCGGCGGCGCGGCTGCGCGACGCCGGCGCCCGTCTGATCCATGTCGCGCCGGCCGACACCGGTCCAGGCGTCGACCCGGCCGCGGCGCTGCGGGCGCTCGGCGGCCTCGGCATCACCCGGCTGCTGGTCGAGGGCGGCCCGACCGTCGCGGCCGCGCTTCTGCGCGCCGACCTGATCGATGCGGCGGTGCTGCTGCACGGGCCGCAGGTGATCGGCCCGGACGGCATCGATCCCCTGGAGGGGGTTTCGCTCGCGGCGCTGACTGCCGGGCGGGCGCTCACCCTGCAGGCGACTGCGATGCTCGGGCCGGACCGGCTCGACGCTTACGTCCGCCGCTCGCTGCCGCGCTGAGGCCCATCGCGGCCGTTGCTCCGGCGCGCCCGGCGACCTATCGTCGACAGGCGACCAACGAACAGGACCGCTCCGCCGGCACCGTCGATCCGCGAGCCTCGTCTCGCGGACCAGAACGGGCCGGGACGGGAGCGGCCAAGGGAGAGAAACAAGTGACCGACTTCACGCGACGCGAGACGCTCGTCCGCGGCGGCACGGCGCTCGCCGGCACGCTCGCTGCCTTCTCGGTGCCGGGAACGGCGGCCGGGCAGGGTGCGCCCATAAAAATCGGGTTCAGCATGGCGCTGACCGGCGGGCTCGCCGGCGGCGGTCGCGCGGCGCTGCTCGCCTATCAGATCTGGGCCGAGGAGGTGAACCAGAAGGGCGGCCTGCTCGGCCGCAAGGTCGAGCTCGTCTATTACGACGACCAGTCCAATCCGGCGACGGTGCCGGGCATCTACACGAAGCTCCTCGACGTCGACAAGGTCGACCTGGTGATCTCCGGCTACGCGACGGTGCCGACCGCCGCCGCCATGCCGGTGGTGATCCAGCGCGGCAAGCTGTTCATGTCGCTGTTCGCCCTCGCCGCCAACGACCAGTTCCGCTACGACCGCTACTTCCAGATCCAGCCCAACGGGCCGGAGGCGAAGTTCGAGTTCTCGAAGGGCTATTTCGAACTGGCCGGCAAGCTCGACCCGAAGCCCCGCACCGTCGCGCTGGTCGGCGCCGACGCCGAGTTCTCGATCCTGGCGCTCGAAGGTGCGCGCGAGAACGCCAAGAAGGCCGGCTTCCGCATCGTCTACGACCGCACCTATCCGCCCTCCACGGTCGACTTCACGCCGATCGTCCGGGCCATCAAGGCAGCCAATCCGGATCTCCTGTTCATCGCGTCCTATCCGCCCGACTCGGCCGGCATGATCCGTACCGTCCACGAGGTCGGGCTCGGCGCCCGGATGGTCGGCGGCGGCATGATCGGGCTGCAGTTCGCGGCGCTGAAGCAGCAGCTCGGGCCGATGCTGGAGAACGTCGTCGCCTACGATCTCTACGTCCCCGAGCCGACCATGAACTTCCCCGGCATCGAGCAGTTCCTGGTGAAGTATCGCGAGCGCGCCGCGCCCGCCGGCGTCGATCCGCTCGGCCTCTACATCCCGCCCTTCGCCTATTCGGAGATGCAGATCCTCGGCGCCGCCGTGCAGGCGGTCGGCTCGCTCGACGACAAGGCGCTGGCTGATCACATCCGCAAGACGAAGTTCACGACGATCGTCGGCGACATCGCCTTCGGCGACCGGGGCGAATGGGCGGAGCCGCGCATCCTGCTGATCCAGTACCGCGGCATCGAGGGCAACGACCTCGAGCAGTTCAAGAAGCAAGGCAAGCAGGTGATCCTGCACCCGGCCAAGTACAAGTCGGGCGACCTCAAGGTGCCGTTCGAGCCGATCAAGCGGTAGGCGGGGCTGAGAGGCTTCCGTCCTCCGCTCTTGCCCGCGAAAGCGGGCATCCAGGAGCCGAGTGCTCCGACGCCCCTGACCGTGTTTTCGCGCGGGCTTTGCATCATCTGTCATTCCGGGGCGCGCCGAAGGCGCGAACCCGGAATCCAGCGGCGAACTCGACATTCTGGGCTGGATTCCGGGTTCGGCGCTGTGCGCCGCCCCGGAATGACCTCGCGGGGCGTCTGGCCGCCCCGGAATGACGGAGCCCCCACCGCGTCGCTGGGTCGCGCCTTCGGTAAACTGCGCATGTAAGGGCCGCGCGAGTCGGGCTACAGAGCCCCGAGGCCGGTCCCTATCTCCCGACGTTCTCGACGCTTTTTGTATTAGTTCGGGAGTCGCCCGGTCTCCCGCCCGACCTTTTCCATCCGCAGCCTGCGCCGTTCGTCGTCTTTTCGTTTGCACGCCGCCTTCGTAGTTTTGCGTTGCAGCAATGCCGCGTTTTCGCAAGCCGCGAAAATCGCGCATCGAGCCGACCATTCTGCCGGGGATCTGTCCGCTGCAGGTCCTCGGCGCCAGACGAGGCGAATCCATGAGCACCTACCGACTGCAGTCGCTCTTCGCCCCGAAGTCGCTGGCGCTCGCCGGAGCGAGTCCGCGCGATCTCTCCCTCGGGCGTATCGTTCTTCGAAACATTCGCGACGCCGGCTTCAAGGGCAAGCTGCAGCTCGTCAATCCGCGCCACGCCGAGATCGACGGCGTGCCGGCGGTGGCGAGCCTCGACCAGCTCGAGGGGACGCCGGACATGCTCGTCATCACGGCGCCGCCGGCCGAGGTGCCGGGGCTGGTGGCGAAGGCCGGCGCGCTGAACATCCCGGCCGCCGTGATCATCACCTCGGGGCTCGGCCACGGCCCCGGCTCGCTCGCCGAAGCCACGGCGCAGGCGGCGCGGCCGCATGGCCTGCGGGTGCTCGGGCCGAACTGCCTCGGCGTCCTGGTGCCGAGCCTCGCGCTCAATGCCAGCTTCGCCACCCGCATGCCGAAGGTCGGCGACCTCGCGCTGATCTCGCAGTCGGGCGCCATCGCCTCCAGCCTGGTCGAGTGGGCGGCGAGCCGCTCGATCGGCTTCTCGGCCGTGGCCTCGATGGGCGATGCCGTCGACGTCGACTTCGGTGACCTGCTCGACTACTTCGCGCTCGATCGCAAGACCCGCGCGATCCTGATGTATGTCGAGTCGATCACCGACGTGCGCAAGTTCATGTCGGCGGCCCGCGGCGCCGCCCGCGTCAAGCCCGTGATCGTCGTCAAGTCCGGCCGCCACACCGAGGCGGCGCGCGCCGCCGCGACCCACACGGGCGCGCTCGCCGGCGCCGACGCCGTCTACGACGCGGCGTTCCGGCGCGCCGGCCTCCTGCGCGTGCTCGACCTCGACGAGCTGTTCGCCGCCGCCGAGACGCTCGGCCATCTGAGCCCGTTCGAGGGCAAGCGCCTCGCCATCATGACCAACGGCGGCGGCATCGGGGTTCTGGCGGTCGACCGGCTGGTCGACTTCGGCGGCACGCTGGCGACCCTGTCGGAGAAGCGCGTCGCCGAGCTCGACGCCGTGCTGCCGAAGTCCTGGTCGCGCTCCAACCCGGTCGACCTGATCGGCGACGCCGACGCCAAGCGCTACCGCGCCGCGCTGGAGCAGCTCATCTCCGACCGCGACAACGACGCCGTGCTGGTGATGAATTGCCCGACCGCGCTCGCCTCGCCGGCCGAGTCGGCCGCCGCCGTCGTCGAGGTGATCCAGCGCGAGCGTGCGCGGAGCATGATGCGCAAGCCCGTGCTGTGCGTCTGGGTCGGCGATCGCGGCGAGGCGACCCGCATCTTCGACCAGGCCGGCATTCCGCATTACGACAGCGAGACCGAGGCGATCCGCGGGTTCATGCATCTGGTCCGCTATCGCGAGGCCAACGATTCGCTGATGGAGACGCCGCCGAGCGTGCCGACCCAGTTCGTCTCCGACACCGAGACGGCGCGCGGTGTGATCACCAAGGCGCTCGCTGCCGGCAAGACCTGGCTCGACCCGATCGAGATCGAGACGCTGCTCGGCGCCTACGGCATCCCGGTGGCGCCCAGCCACCTCGCCCGCAACGGCTTCGAGGCGGCACGCGCGGCGCGGCCGTATCTGGCCAAGGGCCAGGCCGTGGTCCTGAAGATCCTGTCGCCCGACATCGTCCACAAGTCGGAGATCGACGGCGTCCGCCTCAACATCCTGAGCGAGGAGGCGGTCCGCCGCGAGACCGAGGACATTCTGGCCCGCGCCCGCGTGGCGATGCCGAAGGCGCGCCTGATCGGCGTGACCGTGCATCCCATGGTGGTCAAGCCGAAGGCGCGCGAATTGATCGTCGGCGCCACCGAGGATCCGATCTTCGGACCCGTGGTGGTGTTCGGGCGCGGCGGCATGGCGGTCGAGGTGCTCAACGACAAGGCGCTGGCGCTGCCGCCGCTCGACATGAAGCTCGCCCGCGATCTCGTCGATCGCACCGGCGCCGGCCCGCTGCTCGGCGCCTACCGCAACGTGCCGCCGGCCGACCGCCAGGCGATCGAGCTGGTGCTGGTGAAGATCTCGCAGCTCCTCGCCGACATGCCGGAGATCCGCGAGATCGACCTCAATCCCGTCCTGGCCGACGAGAGCGGCGTGATCGCGGTCGACGGTCGGATCACCATCGCGGCCGTGGCGGCCGGCGCCCGCACCCGCTTCGCCGTGCGGCCGTATCCCAAGGAGCTGGAGATGCACGTGCCGGGCTGGGACGACCACCCGGTGCTGCTGCGGCCGGTGCGCCCGGAGGACGAGCACCTCTATCTCGACTTCTTCAAGCACGTCAGCGAGCACGACCTGCGGCTGCGCTTCTTCGCGCCCGTGAAGGAGTTCAGCCACACCTTCATCGCCCGCATGACGCAGATCGATTACGCCCGCGCCATGGCCTTCGTCGCCATCGAGGAGCGCACGGGCGAGATGCTGGGCGGCGTGCGCATCCACTCGGACGCGAACTACGAGAAGGGCGAGTACGCCGTGCTGGTTCGTTCCGACCTCAAGGGCAGGGGGCTCGGCTGGGTGCTGATGCAGCGGATGATCGACTACGCCCGGGCCGAGGGCCTCTCCGAGGTCGAGGGCCAGGTGCTGCGCGACAACACCACGATGCTGCGCATGTGCACCGACCTCGGCTTCCGCATCGAGCACGACCCGGAGGATCCGGGCCTGTGCAAGGTGGTCCTCGACCTCAGCGCCGAGGGGCCGGTCGCGAGCGCGGCGGAGTGAGGCGGGCAAGCTCGCCGAGGGGCTGTCTCGCCCGCGCGGGCTCGTCCTCACGGGGGCTCCCGCGCACGAGCTCGCGCGCACGGCCGGCCCGGGTGGCTCCGGCCGGCGCGCAGGCGCCGGCCGGACAGGGGGCGGAATGTTGATTCGCTACATCTTGCCTTGCGGCACCGAGTCATCCTTCTCATGATACCGCGGACGGCACCGACGCGGCGCGTCGCCGGCGCTTCGAGAACTGCCGGCGGAGGTGTCGTGCTCGGGTGGAAATGCCTTGGAGTATGCCTATTTAGGGAACCTGCACCACGCCGCCCCGGCCACCTCGGTCGCGGCGTCCGGATGCCCTGGCGATGCAGAGCCGCTGCCCCTTCTTCCGGCACCCGGGCCGCTTGCGGCCTGTGGGGCACTGCGGTAAGCGTCTCGCGTCGCCGCCCTGGAACCGCTCCAATCGATTGTCCAGGGACGCCGCGACGCGGGCACAGCGGGGTTGCCTGGACCGGAACCGTCCGGGACCGAGAAGCACGAAAACGACCGCCGGCAGGGGCCTCCCTCCCGTCGGAATGTCGATCGCGATCAGGGGTCTCGAATGAACGCCTTGCTGCTCGACTATCTGCCGATCGTGGTGTTCGTCGCCATCGCCCTCGTGATCGTGCTCGGCCTGATGGTCGCGCCGTTCCTCATCGCCTACAAGAATCCCGACGCGGAAAAGCTCTCGGCCTATGAATGCGGGTTCAACGCATTCGACGACGCCCGCATGAAATTCGACGTTCGATTCTATTTGATCTCCATCCTGTTCATCATTTTCGACCTCGAGGTCGCGTTCCTGTTTCCCTGGGCGGCGGCGTTCGGCGAGATCGGCTTGTTCGGTTTCTGGTCGATGATGGTCTTCCTCGGCGTCCTGACCATCGGCTTCGTCTACGAATGGAAGAAGGGAGCCCTCGAATGGGATTGACCGACCGGACCCAATCCGACCGGACCCTGGTGGCCCCGGCCGCGACCGGCGTCCTCGATCCGCGCACCGGGAAGCCGGTCGGGGCCGACGACCCCTTCTTCGTCGGCCTGAACGACGAGCTCGCCGACAAGGGCTTCATCGTCACGGCGACCGACGAGATCATCAACTGGGCGCGCACCGGCTCGCTGATGTGGATGCAGTTCGGGCTGGCCTGCTGCGCCATCGAGATGATCCACGCGGCGATGCCGCGCTACGACCTCGAGCGCTTCGGCTTCGCGCCTCGCGCCTCGCCGCGCCAGTCCGACGTGATGATCGTCGCCGGCACGCTGACCAACAAGATGGCGCCGGCGATGCGCAAGGTCTACGACCAGATGCCGGAGCCGCGCTACGTCATCTCCATGGGCTCGTGCGCCAACGGCGGCGGATACTACTATTACTCCTACTCGGTGGTGCGCGGTTGCGACCGCATCGTCCCGGTCGACGTCTACGTCCCGGGCTGCCCGCCGAGCGCGGAGGCGCTGCTCTACGGCGTTCTGCTGCTCCAGAAGAAGATCCGCCGGACCGGCACCATCGAACGATAGGCGCGAGGATCGCATGGACGACAAGGTCGTCGTGGACAGGCTCGACGAGCTCGGACAGGCCGTCCTGCGCGCGTTGCCGGGCGCCGTGACGGGGTACAGCGTGGCCGTCGGCGAGCTGACGATCACGGCCGTGGCCGCGGAGATCGTCGCGGTCACAAAGCGGCTGCGCGACGATCCGGAGTTCGCCTTCGTCGGCTTCGTCGACGTGACGGCGGTCGACTGGCCGCAGCGGCCGAAGCGCTTCGACGTGGTCTACCACCTGCTGTCGCCGACCAAGAACTGGCGCATCCGGATCAAGACGCAGACCGACGAGACGACGCCGGTGCCGTCGATCATCTCGGTCTATCCGGGCGCCGACTGGTTCGAGCGCGAGGTCTACGATCTCTACGGCGTGGTGTTCGACGGGCATCCGGACCTGCGCCGCATCCTCACCGACTACGGCTTCGAGGGGCACCCGCTGCGCAAGGACTTCCCGCTCACCGGGTTCCTGGAGGTGCGCTGGGACGACGAGCAGAAGCGGGTCGTCTACGAGAAGGTGCAGCTCGGCCAGGAGTTCCGCAACTTCGACTTCCTCTCGCCCTGGGAGGGGACCGACTACGTGCTGCCGGGCGACGAGAAGGCGAAGACGGGCTGAGACCGCTTCGCGGGCGAATGGCGAGTAGCGAATAGCGAATAGAGGAAGCGATCCGGCGTGGTCAGGATGCGGCAGACAGGGGCGAATCGTGAGCGGTCGAGAGATCAGCTCCTATCGGGACCTGCGCGTCTGGCAGGACGCGATGGCGCTCGCCGAATTCTGCTATCGGCTCACCAAGGTGTTCCCGAGGGAAGAGCTGTTCGGACTGTCGGCGCAGATCAGGCGTGCGGCGGCTTCGGTGCCGGCCAACATCGCGGAAGGCCACGGACGGGAGCATCGGGGAAGCTTCGTTCAGCATCTGAGGATCGCTCAAGGATCGCTGAAGGAGCTGGAGACCCATCTTCTCCTGGCGGTCAGGGTCGGAGTGGTGGAGAGCGCGGCCATCGCCTCGATCATGGCGGACTGCGAAACGGTGGGAAAGATGCTGCGCTCGCTCATCCGGTCGCTGCAGAACAAGGCCGGATGACGGCGCGATGGCGCGATGGCGCCGATCGCTACGGACCTTACGCTACTCGCTACTCGCTACGCTACTCGCTACTCGCTACTCGCTATTCGCTACTCGCTACCCGCTACTCGCGTCTCACAGGCGACCTGAGCATGGCCGAAACGTCCGTCCGCAGCTTCACGATCAACTTCGGGCCGCAACATCCGTCGGCGCACGGCGTGCTGCGGTTGCTGCTCGACCTCGACGGCGAGGTGGTGGAGCGGGCCGACCCGCATGTCGGGCTCCTCCATCGCGGCACCGAGAAGCTGATCGAGTACAAGACCTACATGCAGGCGATCCCGTATTTCGATCGCCTCGACTACTCCTCGCCGATGTCGCAGGAGCACGTCTTCTGCTTGGCGATCGAAAGGCTGCTCGGGCTCGAGGTGCCGCGTCGCGGCCAGCTCCTGCGTGTGCTGTTCCTCGAGCTGACCCGCATCAAGAACCACATTCTCAACATCACGACCGGCGCGCTCGACATCGGCGCGCTGACGCCGCCGCTGTGGGGCTTCGAGTTCCGCGAGCAGATCATGGGCTTCTACGAGCGCGCCTCGGGAGCCCGCATGCACGCCAACTACTTCCGTCCGGGCGGCGTGCACCAGGACGTGCCGCAGGCGCTGCTCGACGACATCGAGGCGTTCTGCGACCCATGCCTCGAGATGATCGCGGATCTCGACGCGCTGCTCACCGAGAACCGCATCTTCAAGCAGCGCATGGTCGACATCGGGATCATGACGCTCGACGAGTGCTGGGGCTGGGGCTATTCGGGCCCGCTCGTGCGCGCCGCCGGCGGCGCCTGGGACCTGCGCCGCGCCCAGCCCTACGAGTGCTACGACGAGATGGAGTTCGACATCCCGGTCGGCAAGCACGGCGACTGCTACGACCGCTATTTGGTGCGCATGGAGGAGATGCGGCAGTCGATCCGCATCATGAGGCAGTGCCTCGCCAAGCTGAAGCAGCCGGACGGGCAGGGGCCGGTGCTCGCCACCGACAACAAGGTGACGCCGCCGCGCCGGGGCGAGATGAAGCGCTCGATGGAGTCGCTCATCCATCACTTCAAGCTCTACACCGAGGGTTTCCACGTGCCGGCCGGCGAGGTCTACGCGGCGGCCGAGACCCCCAAGGGGGAGCTCGGCGTCTATCTGGTCGCCGACGGCACCAACAAGCCCTACAAGTGCAAGATCCGGGCGACCGGCTTCGCGCATCTGAGCTCGATCGATCACATCAGCAAGGGGCACATGCTGGCCGACATGACCGCCATCATCGGCTCGCTCGACCTGGTGTTCGGGGAGGTTGACCGCTAATGGCCGTCCGTCGTCTCGCTCCCGCCGAGAAGCAGCCGGAGGCGTTCGCCTTCACGGCCGAGAATCTCGAATGGGCCAAGGGCCAGATCGCCAAGTATCCGGAGGGACGCCAAGCCTCGGCCGTGATCCCGCTTCTGTGGCGGGCACAGGAGCAGGCCGGCGGCTGGGTGCCGCAGAAGGCGATCGAGCACGTCGCCGCGCTGCTCGGCATGCCGGTGATCCGGGTGCTCGAGGTCGCGACCTTCTACACGATGTTCAACCTCGAGCCGGTCGGAAAGCATCACGTCCAGCTCTGCGGCACGACGCCCTGCGTGCTGCGCGGCGCCGAGGCGCTCAAGAAGGTCTGCAAGGAGAAGATCGGCCACGAGCACCACGTCACGGCCGACGGCACCTTCTCCTGGGTCGAGGTCGAGTGCCTGGGGGCCTGCGTCAACGCCCCGATGGCCCAGATCAACTACGACTACTACGAGGATCTGACGCCCGAGAACTTCGCCAAGCTGCTCGACGATCTCGCGGCGGGCCGCGAGGTGAAGACCGGGCCGCAGATCGATCGGCAGTTCTCGGCGCCGGTCGGCGGGCCGACCACGCTGACCGGGGACGCCGGGACGGGTGCGCCGGCGACCGAGAAGGAGCCGGCGCTCGCCGACAGCGACGCCAAGCGGCCCGGCGAGGCCGCCAACGTGCGTGACGAAGCCGTTCCCAAGCCGCCGGTCGGGGTCGGTCCCCGCGGCGGCAGAAGCACCAGGCGCGAATGATGCTGCACGATCGCGATCGCATCTTCACCAATCTGTACGGCCTCCACGACTGGGGCCTCGCAGGCGCGCGCAAACGTGGCGCCTGGGACGGCACCAAGGCGCTGCTGGAGAAAGGCCGCGACGGCATCATCGCCGAGATCAAGGCCTCGGGCCTGCGCGGGCGCGGCGGCGCCGGCTTCCCGACCGGGCTCAAATGGTCGTTCATGCCGAAGACCTCGGCGGACGGACGCCCGAGCTATCTGGTCGTCAACGCCGACGAGTCGGAGCCCGGCACCTGCAAAGACCGCGAGATCCTGCGCCACGATCCGCATCTGCTGATCGAGGGCTGCCTGGTCGCCGGTTTCGCGATGGGCGCCTCGGTCGGCTGGATCTATGTGCGCGGCGAGTTCGTCCGGGAGCGCGAGCGCCTGCAGGCGGCGATCGACCAGGCCTACGAGGCCAGGCTGATCGGCAAGAACAACATCCACGGCTTCGACTTCGACCTCTACGTCCATCACGGCGCCGGCGCCTATATCTGCGGCGAGGAGACGGCGCTGCTGGAGAGCCTCGAGGGCAAGAAGGGAATGCCGCGGCTGAAGCCGCCGTTCCCGGCCAATGTCGGCCTCTACGGCTGTCCGACCACGGTCAACAATGTCGAGAGCATCGCGGTCGGCCCGACGATTCTTCGTCGCGGCGCATCGTGGTTCTCGTCCATCGGCCGCCCCAACAACACGGGAACAAAGCTGTTCTGCATCTCCGGGCACGTCGAGAAGCCGTGCAATGTCGAGGAGGAGATGGGCATCCCGCTGCGCGAGCTGATCGAGCGGCATGCTGGCGGCGTGCGCGGCGGCTGGGACAATCTGCTCGCCGTCATCCCGGGCGGCTCGTCGGTGCGCTGCCTGCCGGCGAATCTCTGCGACGACCTGCCGATGGACTTCGACTCGCTGATGAAGCTGAAGTCGGGTCTCGGCACCGCGGCCGTGATCGTGATGGACAAGTCGACCGACATCGTCCGGGCGATCGCGCGCATCTCCTACTTCTATCGCCACGAGAGCTGCGGCCAGTGCACGCCGTGCCGCGAGGGCACCGGCTGGATGTGGCGGGTGGTGTCGCGCATGGCCGAGGGCCGGGCGCAGAAGCGCGAGATCGACATGCTGCTCGAGGTGTCGAAGCAGGTCGAGGGCCACACCATCTGCGCGCTCGGCGACGCCGCGGCGTGGCCGATCCAGGGCCTGATCACGCATTTCCGCCACGAGATCGAGAAGCGCATCGACGACTATGCGGGCCGCCCCGACGACGAAGGCGTGCGCGATCCCGACACGGTTGCCGAGGCGGCGGAGTGAACTGAGAACGAGGCGCAGCCGAGGGCTTCTGCGTCATGCCCGGCCTTGAGCCGGGCATCCATCGGACGAAGACGATGGATCGCCGGTCGGGCCCGGCGATGACGAAGCAGGGGCAGCGGTCGAGCAGGAACGCGAGATGACCAAGATCGTCGTCGACGGCACCGAGGTAGACGTCCCGGCCGAGTACACGCTCCTGCAGGCGTGTGAGGCGGCGGGCGCCGAGATTCCGCGCTTCTGCTTCCACGAGCGCCTGTCGATCGCCGGCAATTGCCGCATGTGCCTGGTCGAGGTGAAGGGTGGCCCGCCCAAGCCGGTCGCCTCCTGCGCCATGAACGTGCGCGACCTGCGCCCCGGCCCGAACGGCGAGCCGCCCGTGATGCTCACCAAGTCGCCGATGGTGAAGAAGGCGCGCGAAGGCGTGATGGAGTTCCTGCTGATCAACCATCCGCTCGATTGCCCGATCTGCGATCAGGGCGGCGAGTGCGATCTGCAGGACCAGGCGATGGCCTACGGGGTCGACTCGTCGCGCTTCCAGGAGAACAAGCGCGCCGTCGAGGACAAGTATCTCGGCGCCCTCGTCAAGACCTCGATGAACCGCTGCATCCAGTGCACCCGCTGCGTGCGCTTCGTCACCGAGGTCGCCGGCGTGCCGGAGCTCGGCGCCATCGGGCGCGGCGAGGACATGGAGATCACGAGCTATCTCGAGCACGCGCTGACCTCCGAGCTGCAGGGCAACGTCGTCGACCTCTGCCCGGTCGGCGCGCTCACCTCGAAGCCCTACGCCTTCACGGCGCGGCCCTGGGAACTCACCAAGACCCAATCGGTCGACGTGATGGACGCGGTCGGCTCGGCGATCCGGGTCGACTCGCGCGGCCGCGAGGTGCTGCGCATCCTGCCGCGTCTCAACGAGGACGTGAACGAGGAGTGGATCTCCGACAAGACCCGCCACGTCGTCGACGGCCTCCGGGTGCAGCGCCTCGACCGTCCCTATGTGCGCGAGAACGGCAAGCTGCGGCCGGCCTCCTGGGGCGAGGCCTTCAAGGCGATCGCCGCCAAGATCGACACCACCGGGCCGGGCCGCATCGGCGCCATCGCGGGTGATCTCGCGAGCGTCGAGGAGATGTTCGCGCTGAAGGAGCTGCTCTCCGGGCTGGGCTCGCAGAGCATCGACTGCCGGCAGGACGGCGCGGCGCTCGATCCGGCGCTCGGCCGCGGCACCTATCTGTTCAACCCGACCATCGCCGGCATCGAGCAGGCCGACGCGCTGGTGATCGTCGGCGCCGATCCGCGTCTCGAGGCGGCGATCCTCACCCCCGCCGACATCTCGCCGCCGGCAAGGGCGACTTCGCCCCGATCCTCTCGGCCGCCGAACGGCCGCTGCTGCTGCTCGGGGCGGGCGCGACGGCGCGGCCCGACGGCGCCGCGATCGCGGCGCTCGCCGCCAAGGCGGCCGTGGCGGCCGGGGCCGTGACCGACACGTGGAACGGCTTCGGCGTGCTGCACACGGCGGCGTCGCGGGTCGGCGGCCTCGACATCGGCTTCGTGCCGGGGCAGGGCGGCCTCGACGCGACCAAGATGGCCGCCTTCGGCACGCTCGACGTCTTGTTCCTGCTCGGCGCCGACGAGATCGACATCGCGCCCGAGACCTTCGTCGTCTACATCGGAACCCACGGCGATCGCGGCGCGCACCGCGCCGACGTGATCCTGCCGGGCGCCGCCTACACCGAGAAGTCCGGCCTCTGGGTGAACACCGAGGGGCGCCCGCAGTTGGGCCTGCGCGCCGCCTTCCCGCCGGGCGACGCCCGCGAGGACTGGGCGATTCTTCGCGCATTGTCCGAGGTGCTGGGCCGCAAGCTGCCGTGGGACTCGCTCGCTCAGCTCCGCGCCGCGCTGTTCAAGGCGCATCCGCATCTGCAGCGGATCGATCGCATCACGCCGGCGAGCGGCGACGACGTGCAACGGCTCGCCTCGCGGGCCGGCACGGCGGGCGAGATCGATCCGGCGCCCTTCGTCGAGACGATCACGGATTTCTACCTGACCAACCCGATCGCCCGCGCGTCCGCCGTGATGGCCGAGTGTTCCGCACTCGCGCAAGGCGGCGCCGCGCTGCGCGCCGCGGAGTAGCCCCCGATGGCCGAGCTTTGGACCAACTACATCTGGCCGCTCCTGCTCATCGTGATCCACAGCGTCGCCGTGCTGCTGATCCTGATGACGGCGATCGCCTACATCCTCTACGCCGACCGCAAGATCTGGGCGGCCGTGCAGATCCGGCGCGGCCCCAACGTGGTCGGCCCGTGGGGACTGCTGCAGTCCTTCGCCGACATGCTGAAGTTCGCCATCAAGGAGCCGATCATCCCCGACGGCGCCAACAAGGGCCTGTTCCTGCTGGCGCCGATCGTCACCTGCGTGCTGGCGCTGTCCGCCTGGGCCGTGATTCCGGTCGCCGACGGCTGGGCCGTCGCCGACATCAATGTCGGCATCCTCTACATCTTCGCGGTGTCGTCGCTCGGCGTGTACGGCATCATCATGGCCGGCTGGGCCTCGAACTCCAAATACGCTTTCCTGTCCTCGCTGCGCTCCGCCGCCCAGATGGTGTCCTACGAGGTCTCGATCGGCTTCGTGATCATCACGGTGCTGCTGTGCGTCGGCTCACTGAACCTCGGCGCCATCGTCAAGGCGCAGGACACGCAGTACGGGCTGCTCGGCTGGTACTGGCTGCCGCTGTTCCCGATGTTCATCATCTTCTTCGTCTCGGCGCTGGCCGAGACGAACCGGCCGCCCTTCGATCTGGTCGAGGCCGAGTCCGAGCTCGTCGCCGGCTTCATGGTGGAATACGGCTCGACCCCCTACGTGCTGTTCATGCTGGGCGAGTACGTGGCGATCACCACCATGTGCGCCATGTGCGTCATCCTGTTCATGGGCGGCTGGCTGTCGCCGATCCCGTCCGCGCCGTTCACCTGGGTGCCCGGGGTGATCTGGTTCACGCTCAAGGTGCTGTTCGTCTTCTTCATGTTCGCCCTGGTGAAGGCGTTCGTGCCGCGCTACCGCTACGATCAGCTCATGCGGCTCGGCTGGAAGGTGTTCCTGCCCATCTCGCTGGTGATGGTCGTCGTCGTCGCCGGGGTGCTGCAGTACACCGGGCTCGCGCCGAAGTGAGGGACCCCCGATGAGACTCGACCTCGCCGCCAAGCAGCTCTTCCTGTGGGAGTTCGTGCAGGCCATCGGCCTGTCGATGCGCTACTTCTTCAAGCCGAAGCCCACCATCAACTATCCGTTCGAGAAGAACCCGCTGTCGCCGCGCTTCCGCGGCGAGCACGCGCTGCGTCGCTATCCGAACGGCGAGGAGCGCTGCATCGCCTGCAAGCTGTGCGAGGCGATCTGCCCGGCCCAGGCCATCACCATCGAGGCGGGGCCGCGCCGCAACGACGGCACGCGGCGCACCACGCGCTACGACATCGACATGGTGAAGTGCATCTACTGCGGCTACTGCCAGGAGGCGTGCCCGGTGGACGCGATCGTCGAAGGGCCGAACTTCGAGTTCGCCACCGAGACGCGCGAGGAGCTCTACTACGACAAGGCGCGCCTGCTCTCGAACGGCGACCGCTGGGAACGCGAGATCGCCCAGAACATCGCGCTCGACGCGCCGTACCGGTGAGCCGGATGATCGCCTCCTCCTTCATTGCGGTCGGCGCGCCCCGGTCACCTCTCCCCGCGTGCGGGGAGAGGTCGGATGTCGCGCGATCGGCGCGACATCCGGGTGAGGGGGCGTCTCCGCGAATCTCGTCTTTGCGACTCTCGTGGTCTCTGCTCTGCGGAGACGCCCCCTCATCCGTCTCGCCGCGCCGCGGCGAGACACCTTCTCCCCGCGGGCGGGGAGAAGGAAAGCTGGCGCCGCGCCTCGTTCCGTTCGCCCCGCCGAGGACGAAGTCATGATCCCCGCGCTGTTCTTCTATCTGTTCGCCGGCGTCTGCGTCGCCTCCGCCGTGATGGTGGTGGCCTCGCGCAACCCGGTCCACTCGGTGATGTTCCTGATCCTGGCCTTCGTCAACGCGGCCGGCCTGTTCGTCATGATGGGCGCCGAGTTCCTGGCCCTGATCCTGATC
The DNA here is from genome assembly GCF_046000175.1 of Rhodoplanes sp. SY1. NCBI lineage: Bacteria > Pseudomonadati > Pseudomonadota > Alphaproteobacteria > Hyphomicrobiales > Nitrobacteraceae > Rhodoplanes > Rhodoplanes sp. SY1. The sequence continues at coordinate 20,488 of NZ_JBEOMB010000071.1, read as the reverse complement.
GTCGTCTATGTCGGTGCCGTCGCGGTGCTGTTCCTGTTCGTCGTGATGATGCTCGACGTCGACTTCGCCGAGCTCAGGCGCGGCTTCGACAACTACCTGCCGATCGGCGCGCTGATCGGCATCGTGCTCCTGGTCGAGCTCCTGCTGATCGCCGGCGCCTGGGCGATCGGGCCCGGCGTGCCGAAGACCGTCGCGCTGCCGATCCCGACCGGCGTGAGCAACGTCGAGGCGCTCGGTCTCGTGCTCTACACGCGCTACGTCTATTTCTTCCAGGCGGCGGGCCTCGTGCTGCTGGTCGCGATGATCGGGGCGATCGTCTTGACGCTGCGCCACAAGCCCGGCGTCAAGCGGCAGTCGATCCCGGACCAGCTGATGCGCCGAAAAGAGGCGATCATCGAGCTCCGGGACGTCCGGCCGGGGCAGGGGCTGTGAGGGGGACGCAAGGATGACCATCGGCCTCGGCCACTATCTCGCGGTCGCCGCGATCCTGTTCACGATCGGGATCTTCGGCATCTTCCTCAACCGGCGGAACGTCATCATCATCCTGATGTCGGTCGAGCTGATCCTGCTCGCCGTCAACATCAACATGGTGGCCTTTTCGACCCACATGGGTGACCTGGTCGGGCAGGTGTTCGCCCTGATCATCCTCACCGTGGCGGCCGCCGAGGCGGCCATCGGGCTCGCGATCCTGGTCGTCTTCTTCCGCAATCGGGGCTCGATCGCGGTCGAGGACATCAACCTCATGAAGGGCTGAGCGGCGCGATGTACCAGGCCATCGTCTTCCTGCCCCTGCTGGGCTTCCTGATCGCCGCCGCGATCGCCGTCGTCGGCGCCCGCACGCTTCATCCGGGCGGCTACCCGTCGCCCGACGAGGGGCACGCGCACGCCGTGCCGCACGGCTCCGGCGCGCCCGATCCGCACGGCAGCCACGCCGCCGTCGCCGTGTCGCACGACGAGCATTCGCACGGCGCGCACGGTGCCGCGGACGGCGCGCACGGGGCGGCGCATGGTGGCCACGATGATCATCACCACGCCGAGCCCGCGGCACCGGGCTCGCGCGCCGCCGAGGTGGTGACGACCGTCCTGCTGTTCGTCTCCATGGCGTTGTCGTGGATCGCCTTCGCCCGCGTCGGCTTCGGCGGCGCCGAGGTGCGCGAGGCGATCGCGCCGTGGATCCTCACCGGCGACCTCAAGGTCGAGTGGGCGCTGCGCGTCGACAGCCTGACCGCCGTGATGCTGGTGGTCGTCACCACCGTATCGGCGCTCGTCCATCTCTACTCGATCGGCTACATGGCCGACGATCCGGACCGACCGCGCTTCTTCGGCTACCTGTCGCTGTTCACCTTCGCGATGCTGATGCTGGTGACGGCCGACAACCTGGTGCAGCTGTTCTTCGGCTGGGAGGGCGTCGGCCTCGCGAGCTATCTGCTGATCGGCTTCTGGTACAAGAAGCCGTCGGCCAACGCGGCCGCCATCAAGGCCTTCGTGGTCAACCGCGTCGGCGACTTCGGCTTCATGCTCGGCATCTTCGCCGTGTTCGTGATGACGGCGGCGGTCGACTTCGACACCGTCTTCGCCCAGGCGCCGTCGCTGGTCGGCAAGACCATCCACTTCCTGAGCTGGGATCTCGACGCGCTGACCGTGATCTGCCTCCTCTTGTTCATGGGCGCGATGGGCAAGTCGGCGCAGTTCCTGCTGCACACCTGGCTGCCCGACGCCATGGAGGGCCCGACCCCGGTCTCGGCCCTGATCCACGCCGCCACCATGGTCACGGCCGGCGTGTTCATGGTGGCGCGTCTGTCGCCGCTGTTCGAGCTCGCGCCGACCGCGCTCGCCGTCGTCACCTTCATCGGCGCCACCACGGCGCTGTTCGCGGCGACGATCGGCCTCGTGCAGAACGACATCAAGCGCATCGTCGCCTACTCGACCTGCTCGCAGCTCGGCTACATGTTCGTCGCCATGGGCGTCGGCGCCTACTCGGTCGGCATGTACCACCTGTTCACGCACGCCTTCTTCAAGGCGCTTCTGTTCCTCGGCTCGGGATCCGTGATCGTCGCGATGCATCACGAGCAGGACATCCGCCGGATGGGCGGGCTGCGCCTGAAGATCCCGTTCACCTACTGCATGATGCTGGTCGGCACGCTGGCGCTCACCGGCTTTCCGCTCACCGCCGGCTACTTCTCCAAGGACGCGATCATCGAGGCGGCCTTCGCCAGCGAGCACGGCCATCACAACCCGATGGCGCTGTACGCCTTCGTCTGCACCGTCGCGGCGGCGGCGCTCACCTCGTTCTACTCCTGGCGCCTCGTCTTCAAGACCTTCCACGGCACACCGCACGACCAGCACCACTACGACAAGGCGCACGAGAGTCCGCTGCCGATGCTGATCCCGCTCGGGGTGCTCGCCGCCGGCTCGATCCTCGCCGGCGTGCCGTTCAAGGAGGCCTTCGCGGGCGACGGCGTGAAGGAGTTCTTCCGCAACTCGATCGTCGTCGGCGACATCCTCGGCGAGATGCACCACGTCCCGGCCTGGGTCGTGTACCTGCCGACCGTGATGATGGTCGCCGGCTTCGCGGTCGCCTGGCTGTTCTACATCAAGGCGCCGTCGATTCCGCGCGCGCTCGCCAAGGGCCTCAAGCCGATCTACCTGTTCCTCCTGAACAAGTGGTACTTCGACGAGCTCTACGACCTGATCTTCGTGCGGCCGGCGATGTGGCTCGGCCGCACCCTGTGGAAGCAGGGTGACGGGGCCGTCATCGACGGGCTGGGGCCGGACGGCGTCTCGGCCCGGGTGATCGACGTCACCCGCAACGTGATCCGGCTGCAGACCGGCTATCTCTACCACTACGCCTTCGCGATGCTGATCGGCGTGTCGGCCTTCGTGACGTGGTTCATGATCTGGGGAGCCCGGTGATGGCCAGCTGGCCCGTCCTTTCCGTCACCATCTTCCTGCCGCTGCTCGGCGCGCTGCTGATCATGATGCTGCGCGCCGAGGACGACTCGGTGAAGACCAACGCGCGCTGGATCGCGCTGTGGACCACGGTGATCACCTTCGCGGTGTCGCTCGTCATGGTCTGGCGCTTCGATGCCGGATCGTCCGAGTTCCAGTTCGTCGAGAAGGCGCCCTGGCTCGCCGGCACGATCAGCTACCACGTCGGCGTCGACGGCATCTCGCTGCCCTTCGTGATCCTCACCACGGCGCTGATGCCCTTGTGCATCGTCGCCAGCTGGAAGCCGATCCAGAAGCGCGTGAAGGAGTACATGGTCGCGTTCCTGGTGCTCGAGACCATGATGACCGGCACCTTCGCGGCCCTCGACGTCGTCGTCTTCTACCTGTTCTTCGAGGGTGGCCTGATCCCGATGTTCCTGATCATCGGGGTGTGGGGCGGTCCGCGCCGCGTCTATGCGAGCTTCAAGTTCTTCCTCTACACGCTGCTCGGCTCGGTGCTGATGCTGCTCGCCATCATGGCGATGTACGGCAACGCCGGCACCACCGACATCCCGACGCTGCTGGCGCACGACTTCCCGGCCAACCTGCAGACCTGGGCCTGGCTCGCCTTCTTCGCCTCCTTCGCGGTGAAGATGCCGATGTGGCCGGTGCACACCTGGCTTCCGGACGCCCATGTGGAAGCGCCGACGGCCGGCTCCGTGGTGCTCGCCGCCGTGCTCCTGAAGATGGGCGGCTACGGGTTCCTGCGCTTCTCGCTGCCGATGTTCCCGGAGGCGTCGGAGTTCTTCGCACCGATGGTGTTCGTCCTCTCGGTGGTGGCGATCGTCTACACGTCGCTGGTCGCGCTCATGCAGGAGGACGTCAAGAAGCTGATCGCCTACTCGTCGGTCGCCCATATGGGCTTCGTCACGATGGGCATCTTCGCCGGCAACCAGCAGGGCATCGCCGGCAGCGTCTTCCAGATGATCTCGCACGGGATCGTGTCGGGTGCGCTGTTCCTCTGCGTCGGCGTCATCTACGACCGCATGCACACCCGCGAGATCGCCGCCTATGGCGGCCTCGTCAACCGCATGCCCGTCTACGCGACGATCTTCATGATCTTCACGCTCGCGAACGTGGGCCTGCCGGGCACGTCGGGCTTCATCGGCGAGTTCCTCACGCTGATGGGCGCCTTCAAGGTCAATACCTGGGTGGCGTTCTTCGCCAGCTTCGGCATCATCCTGTCGGCCTGCTATGCGCTGTGGCTCTACCGCAAGGTGGTGTTCGGGGCGCTGGAGAAGCCGTCGCTCGCCCACATCCGCGACGTCGAGCCGCGCGAGATCGCGATCTTCGCGCCGCTCGTCGTCCTGACCATCTGGTTCGGCGTCTACCCGAAGCCGGTGATCGACATGTCGGCGGCCTCGATCCAGGCGCTCGTGCAGGACTACCAGGGCGCGATCAAGACGGCCGCCGGCGCGGCGCCCGAGATCGCGGCCAAATCGACATCCGAGACCGCCTCAGAGATCGCCACCAAGACCGCCGCCGCCCTCGGCCGCTGACCGGACAAGAACGGCATCCCGATGAACAACCTCGCCGAGCTTCCCGCCCTGTACCCGGCCATGCCCGAGATCGTCCTCGCGGCCGGCGCCATGGTGCTGATCCTGATGGGCGCCTTCCGGGGCAACCAGTCGACCGGCGCGGTGTCTGGCTTCGCCGTGATGCTGCTGATCGCGGCGGGCGTCGTCGTCGCGCTGATGCCGGCCGAGACACAGACCACCTTCGGCGGCAGCTTCGTGCTCGACCCGTATGCGAAGTTCTTCAAGCTGCTGGCGCTGATCGGCTCGGCCGTCGCGATCGTGATGTCGGGCGAGTTCCTGTCGTCGCCGGACCGGGCGCGCTTCGAGTATCCGGTGCTGATCGTGCTCGCCACCACCGGCATGCTGATGCTGATTTCGGCCGGCGACCTGATCGCGCTCTATCTCGGGCTCGAGCTGATGAGCCTGTCGCTCTACGTCGTCGCCGCGATCGACCGCGACAAGTTGAAGTCGACCGAGGCGGGCCTGAAGTATTTCGTTCTCGGCGCGCTGTCGTCCGGCATGCTGCTCTACGGCGCCTCGCTGGTCTACGGCTCGACCGGCAGCGTCACCTTCGCCGGCATCGCGCAGGGCGCGGCCGCGGGCGGGGTGGGGCTCACCTTCGGGCTCGTCTTCCTGCTCGCCGGCCTGTGCTTCAAGATCTCGGCGGTGCCGTTCCACATGTGGACGCCCGACGTCTACGAGGGCGCACCGACGCCGATCACGGCGTTCTTCGCCGCCGCGCCCAAGGTCGCCGCCATGGCCGTGTTCGTGCGGCTCGCCACCACGGCGTTCCCGACCGTGGTGCCACAGTGGCAGCAGATCGTCGTGTTCGTCTCGATTGCCTCGATGGCGCTCGGCTCCTTCGCGGCGATCGGGCAGACCAACATCAAGCGGCTGATGGCCTACTCGTCGATCGGCCACATGGGCTTCGCGCTGATCGGCCTCGCCGCCGGCACGGCCGAGGGCGTGCAGGGCGTGCTGATCTACATGGCGATCTACGTCGCGATGACGCTCGGCACCTTCGCCTGCATCATCGCGATGAAGCGGGAGGAGGGGCCGGTCGAGAACATCGCCGACCTCGCCGGCCTCGCGCGCACCAAGCCCGGCGTCGCCTTCCTGCTCGGCATGATGATGTTCTCGCTCGCCGGCATTCCGCCGCTCGCCGGCTTCTTCGCCAAGTTCTACGTGTTCCTCGCCGCCGTGAACGCCGGCCTCTATGCGCTCGCCGTGATCGGCGTGGTGACCAGCGTCGTGGGCGCCTACTACTATCTCGCCATCGTCAAGGTGATGTATTTCGACGAGCCGGCGCCGGCGCTGTCGCCGATGCGCGGCGAGCTCGGCGTGGTGCTCACCGTGACCGGACTGTTCGTCCTCCTGTTCTTCGTCTGGCCGGCCCCGCTGGTCGACGCCGCCTCGGCGGCGGCGAAGTCGCTGTTTTGATTTTGGACTGCTCGGGCTGGTGACGAGGCGATTTCGACAGGTCACGGGCTGGGGCTCACCCCCCTCCCTGTCCCTCCCCCACAAGGGGGGAGGGAACGCTGGAGCCGAGGCTTCGGGTCCTTCGAATTCACCGAGACCGGGACTCATCGTGAGCCGCGGCAATCTCCAGCCTGCTCCCTCCCCCCTTGTGGGGGAGGGCTGGGGAGGGGGGTGGCGCCGGACTGAGGGCTCTCGATTCAGATGATCGAGACCGCCGCCGACATCCCGCACCTCGCCTTCGACGAGATCGACTCCACCAACGCCGAGGCCTTGCGCCGTGCCCGCGACGGCGAGCGCGGTCCCGTGTGGATCACGGCCGAACGCCAGACGGCGGGCCGCGGCAGGCGCGGCCGCGCCTGGACGTCGGCGCCCGGCAACCTGTTCGCGAGTCTTCTTCTGTCCGATCCGGCGCCGATCCCCGAGGCCTCGCAGATCTCCTTCGTCGCCGCGCTCGCCGTGCACGACTCGGTCCGCGCCGTCGCGCCGGCGCTGGCGCCGCGCCTGGCGCTGAAATGGCCGAACGACCTCCTGTGCGGCGGCAAGAAGCTCGCCGGCATCCTGGTCGAGGGCGAGACCCGGCACGGCCTCGTGGTGGTGGTCGGCATCGGCGTCAACTGCGCCCACCATCCCGACGACACGCTCTATCCGGCGACCGACCTCGCCGCCGAGGGCGCCGCGGCGAGCCCGGCCGCCGTGTTCCTGGCGCTCGCCGGCGCCATGCGGGCGCGTCTCGCCGAATGGGACCGCAGCCGCGGCTTCGCCTCGATTCGCGACGCCTGGCTCGCCCGCGGACCGGTGCCCGGGACTCCGCTGGTGGTGCGATTCGAGGGGACCGAGACGGCCGGCCGATTCGAGACCATCGACACCCACGGGAATCTGCTAATCACCGGTGACGAGGGCGTCCAGAAGATCGCCGCCGGCGACGTGTTTCCGCTTCACCGGCCGGACGCGCTCCCCTCGAACCGGCACGACGCATGATCACCAAGGCCGACGAGCTCGTCTACGCCCCGCTCGGCGGGGTCGGCGAGATCGGGATGAATCTCTCCGTCTACGGCTACGGCAGCGGCCGGAAGAAATCCTGGATCGCGGTCGATCTCGGCGTGTCCTTCGGGGGCGGCGAGGATCTGCCCGGCGTCGATCTCGTGATGCCGGACATCCGATTCCTGCTGGAGGAGCGCAAGAGCCTTCACGGCTTGATCCTCACCCACGGCCACGAGGATCATTTCGGCGCCATCATCGACCTGTGGCCGCGCCTGAAGGTGCCGATCTTCGCGACGCCCTTCACGGCCGCGCTGTTCGAGGCGAAGCGCCAGGCGGAGCCCGGCGCGCCGGAGATTCCCGTCAACGTCGTGCCGCTCGGCGGCACGATCAAGCTCGGCCCGTTCACGGTCGAGCTCTGCTCGATGTCGCATTCGATCCCCGAGTCGAACGCCCTGATCATCGGCACGCCGCTCGGCAAGGTTCTGCACACCGGCGACTGGAAGCTCGACCCCACGCCCGTGGTCGGCCCGGCGACCGACGAGGCGCGGCTGCGCCGGCTCGGCGAGGAGGGGTGCCTCGCGCTGGTCGGCGACTCGACCAATGCGGTGCGCGACGGCCGCTCGCCCTCCGAGAGCGAGGTCGGCGCGACGCTGGCGAAGCTGATCGCCGCGGCGCCCCAGCGCGTCGCCATCACCACCTTCGCGTCGCATGTCGCGCGCATCCGCTCGATCGCGCTCGCCGCCCGCGATTGCGGCCGCGAGGTCGTGCTGGTCGGCCGCGCCATGGAGCGCGTCGTCCAGGTGGCGCGCGAGACCGGCCATCTCGACGGCGTGCCGGAATTCCGCTCCGCCTCGAACTACGGCTACTTCCCGCGCGACAAGGTGGTCGCGCTGTGCACGGGCAGCCAGGGCGAGCCGCGCGCCGCGCTCGCCCGCATCGCCTCCGACTCGCATCCCGAGATCGGCCTCGCCAAGGGCGATCAGGTGATCTTCTCGTCGCGCACGATTCCCGGCAACGAGAAGGCCGTGAACAAGATCATCAACGGCCTTGCCGCGCAGGGCGTCGAGGTGATCACCGAGCGCGATCATCTCGTCCATGTCTCGGGCCACCCGCGGCGCGACGAGTTGAAGGAGCTGCTCGGCTGGGTGAAGCCCGGCATCATGATTCCGGTGCACGGCGAGCCGCTGCACCTCGCGGCGCACGCGAAGCTCGCCCGCTCGCTCGGCGTGCCCGAGGTCGTCGGCTGCCGCAACGGCGACCTCGTGCGCCTCGCGCCGGGACCGGCCGGCATTGTCGACGAGGTTCCGCAGGGCCGCCTCTACAAGGACGGTTATCTCATCGTCGAGGCCGAGGCTCGCACGGTCGCGGACCGCCGGCGGCTCGGCTTCGTCGGGGTCGTCTCGGTCGCGCTCGCGCTCGACGAGGCCGGCACGCTGTGCGCCGATCCGGAAGTCGAGCTGATCGGCATCCCGGAGACCGACGCCCGCGGCAAGAGCTTCGCGGCGCAGGCCGTGCAGACCGCGGCGGAGACGGTCGAGCATCTCCCGCGCGCCCGCCGGCGCGATCCCGACACGGTCGCCGAGGCGGTGCGCCGTGCGGTGCGCGGCGGCATTGCGGCGTCCTGGGGCAAGAAGCCGCTCTGCCTCGTACACGTACTGACAGTCTGACCGGCCGCGATCGGGCATAAAGGGGCATAACGGGCGGCGCGGGTGGTCCGCGACGCCAGCCAGAGGGGACCGACATGATCGGACGTCTCAACCATGTCGCGATCGCCGTGGGCGATCTGGAGAAGGCCTGCAAGCTCTACCGCGAGACCATGGGCGCGAAGGTCTCCGAGCCACTGCCGCAGCCGGCGCACGGTGTCACCGTGGTGTTCATCGAGCTGCCCAACACCAAGGTCGAGCTCCTGCATCCGCTCGGCGAGAACTCGCCGATCGCCAAGTTCCTGGAGAAGAGCCCGGACGGCGGCATCCACCACATCTGCTACGAGGTCGACGACATCCTGGCCGCCCGCGACCGGTTGAAGGCCGGCGGCGCCCGCGTTCTCGGCGACGGCAACCCGAAGATCGGCGCCCACGGCAAGCCGGTGCTGTTCCTGCACCCGAAGGACTTCAACGGCACGCTGGTCGAGCTCGAGCAGGCGTGAAGGGCAGGGGCGTTCGCGCTGCCGTCGTGAGTCGTCATGGCGAGGCTTGTCCCGGCCATCCACGCCGGGTAGTCGCGTCGGGCAAGGACGTGGATGCCCGGCACAAGGCCGGGCATGACGGACACGAATTCCTGGCGAACCTGACGGGCACTCACCCCCATGCCCTGGACCACCTTCGCGGCCATCTACTTCGTCACTTGGTGGATCGTGCTGTTCGCGATCCTGCCGTTCGGCGTGCGCTCGCAGCACGAGACCGGCGATATCGCGCCCGGCACCGATCCGGGGGCCCCGGCGGCGCCGCGGCTCCTCGCCAAGGCGGGCTGGACGACGCTGGTCACCACGGTTCTGGTCGCCGCGTTCTGGTTCGCCGTGACGGGCGGCCTGATCGACATCGAGCGATTTGTCACGCTATGGGGGCTGTTCCCGCGGTGAAGGGGCGGGCGAGGTCCGGGCGCCACGCCGGCTTCCCCCTCGAGGTGACGAGACTTGCTCTCCCCCTCATGGTGAGGAGGCCGCGAAGCGGCCGTCTCGAACCATGAGGCCACCCGGCGCCCGACTGGGCGCGGCAGCGCACGGGCCGTGTCCTTCGAGACGCCGCCTTCGGCGGCTCCTCGGGACGAGGGTAGAGGCTCGAAATCGTGGCAGCTCCGATGGGGCGGCCTGTTGCGCATGCCGCCGAGTCGGTCCCGCAGGCAAAAAAAAAGCAGGACCGCGGTCCTGCCTTCTACGCCGAGTTTTTTGCCATTTCCCCGCTATGTTGTTCTAGGGGCGGCTGCGATCGAGCGCGCCGTTTGGCTCTTCCTCCCACAGACCTGGACCGCGTTCCTGACGCAACATTATTTCAATCCCGGAACGTCAGGAACGACGTTCGTTTCATAGCGAAAGGATTCCGCCTTGTCACCCCAGTTGTCTCGCGCTGCAGCATGCGCAGGAGTTGTCTTGGTGAACGAAACGGAGCGCCCGGAGAGCAACGCCGCCGGCAGTCCGGCCGGTCTTCGATCACCCTTGTATTTTCGACGCTAATCCGGTTTCTCTGCACCATTCCTCGAGGAGTTTCGACATGCGCCTGTCCCGGTTTTTCCTGCCGATTCTGCGCGAGACGCCAAAAGAAGCGGAGATCGTGTCGCACCGGCTGCTGCTGCGCGCCGGGATGATCCGGCAGGAATCGGCCGGCATCTACGCCTTCCTGCCGCTCGGCCTGCGCGTCCTGAACAAGGTCTGCCGAATCGTCCGCGAGGAGCAGGACCGCTCGGGCGCCGTCGAGATGCTGATGCCGACCATCCAGTCGGCCGAGCTGTGGCGCGAGAGCGGGCGCTACGACGACTATGGCAAGGAGATGCTGCGCATCAAGGACCGGCACGAGCGCGAGATGCTCTACGGTCCCACCAACGAGGAGATGGTGACCGAGGTCTTCCGCGCTTATGTGCGGTCGTACAAGGACTTGCCGCTGAATCTTTATCACCTGCAGTGGAAGTTCCGCGACGAGGTGCGGCCGCGCTTCGGGCTGATGCGCGGGCGCGAGTTCCTGATGAAGGACGCCTATTCGTTCGACCTCGACTACGAGGGCGCCAAGCACGCCTACAACAAGATGTTCGTCGCCTATCTGCGGACCTTCACGCGGCTCGGCCTGCGGGCGATCCCGATGGTCGCCGACACCGGCCCGATCGGCGGCAACCTCTCCCACGAGTTCATCATCCTGGCCCAGACCGGCGAGAGCGAGGTGTTCTGCCATCGCGACTATCTCGACCTGCCGGTGCCGGAGGCGGGCGTCGACTTCGACGATGTCGCCGGCATCCAGGCGATCGTCGACCGCTGGACCTCGCACTACGCCGCGACCTCGGAGAAGCACGACGAGGCCGCCTTTGCGGCGATCCCCGAGGCCGACCGGGTGTCGGCGCGCGGCATCGAGGTCGGGCACATCTTCTATTTCGGCACCAAGTACTCGGCCCCGATGAAGGCCGTGGTGGCCCATCCGGACGGCAGCGAGAAGCCGGTCCACATGGGCTCCTACGGCATCGGCCCGACCCGGCTGGTGGCGGCGCTGATCGAGGCGTCGCACGACGAGGCCGGGATCGTCTGGCCGGAGCCCGTCGCGCCGTTCCGGGTCGGCATCGCCAACCTCAAGCAGGGCGACGCGGCGACCGACGCGGCCGCGGGCGAGCTGTACCGGGCGCTGACGGCGCGCGGCGTCGAGGTGCTGTATCACGATCTCGACGAGCGCCCCGGCTCCAAGTTCGCCACCCTCGATCTGATCGGGGTGCCCTGGCAGATCCTGGTCGGCCCGAAGGGGCTGAAGGAGGGCAAGGTCGAGCTCAAGCGCCGCTCCGGCGGCGACCGCGAGCTCCTGTCGCCGGCGGACGTGCTGGAGCGCTTGGCGCCGGTGGGGTGAGGGCGTTCCCCGTGTCACCTCTCCCCGCGCGCGGGGAGAGGGAAGACAGGTGCCGTTTCCAGAACCCGAGCATGCTTCGCCGTCCCGGCCCGATTCCGCCCGATTTCAATGAAATCGGAAGGGCCGATCAAACCTGCGGGTAACGCGGTGCGACCCACACGCGGGGCTCGCGAATCCGGCAGAATCGGGTGTAATCCCGCGGGGAAAGAGCCGCCATGACCGACGCTGCCGGGACGAGACCCTTCGCACCCTTCGAATGGATGCTGTCGCTGCGCTATCTGCGGGCGCGGCGCAAGGAGGGATTCATCTCGGTGATCGCCGGGTTCTCGTTCCTCGGCATCATGCTGGGCGTCGCGACGCTGATCATCGTCATGGCGGTGATGAACGGCTTCCGCACCGAGCTCTTGGACAAGATCCTCGGCCTCAACGGCCATCTGCTGATCCAGCCGCTCGAATCGCCGCTCACCGACTACGATCCGGTGGCGCAGCGCATCGCCGCGGTGCCCGGCATCCGGCTCGCGGCGCCGATCGTCGAGGGGCAGGCGCTCGCCTCGTCGCCCTTCGCGGCGAACGGCGTGCTGGTGCGCGGCATGCGCGCCGCCGACCTCGACAAGCTCGCCTCGGTGTCGAAGAACATCAAGAAGGGCACGCTCGAGGGCTTCGACCAGGGGCAGGGGATCGCCATCGGCCGCCGGCTCGCCGATCAGCTCTCGCTGCAGGTCGGCGACAATCTGACGCTGGTGGCGCCGCGCGGCGCCGTCACGCCGATGGGCACCACCCCGCGCATAAAGCCCTACAAGGTGGTGGCGGTCTTCGAGATCGGCATGTCGGAATACGACGCCGCCTTCGTGTTCATGCCGCTGCCCGAGGCGCAGGCCTATTTCAACCGCTCGAACGACGTGACGGCGATCGAGGTCTACACCAACGATCCCGACGCGATCGACCGCTACCGCAAGCTCGTCGCCGACGCCGCCCAGCGGCCCATCTACATGATCGACTGGCGGCAGCGGAACTCGACCTTCTTCAACGCCCTGCAGGTCGAGCGCAACGTCATGTTCCTGATCCTCACGCTGATCGTGCTGGTCGCCGCGCTCAACATCGTGTCGGGCCTGATCATGCTGGTGAAGGACAAGAGCCAGGACATCGCCATCATGCGCACCATGGGGGCGACGCAGGGCGCCATCATGCGGGTGTTCCTGATCACCGGCGCCTCGATCGGCGTGGTCGGCACGCTGACCGGCTTCGTGGTCGGCACGCTGGTGTGCGTGAACATCGACTCGATCCGCCAGTTCCTGTCCTGGGTGACGCAGACGGATCTGTTCCCGCGCGAGCTCTACTTCCTCTCCAGGCTGCCGGCCGAGATGAACGCTTCGGAGACCATCGCGGTCGTCGTGATGGCGCTCGGCCTGTCGCTGCTGGCGACCCTCTATCCCTCATGGCGCGCGGCCCGTCTCGATCCGGTCGACACGCTCCGGTACGAGTAGGCGAACCTGATGGCCGCGACCGAAAGCCCCGTCGTCTTCCTCCACCAGATCGAGCGTCAGTATCGGCAGGGAGACGTCGTGCTCGACGTGCTGAAGGGCGCCGAGCTCGCCGTGTGGTCCGGCCAGATGGTGGCGCTGATCGCGCCGTCCGGCTCGGGCAAGTCGACGCTCCTGCACATCGCCGGGCTGCTCGAGCACCAGGACGCCGGCGAGGTGTTCATCGACGACGTGCCGACCTCGGGCCTCTCCGACAGCGAGCGCACCCGTATCCGCCGCAACGACGTCGGCTTCATCTACCAGGCGCACCACCTGCTCGGCGAGTTCACGGCGCTCGAGAACGTGATGCTGCCGCAGATGATCCGCGGCCTGCCGCGCAAGCAGGCGGAGGATCGGGCCGAGGAGCTTTTGTCCTATCTCGGGCTGAAGGATCGGCTGCCACACCGGCCGTCCGAATTGTCGGGCGGCGAGCAGCAGCGCGTCGCCATCGCCCGCGCGGTCGCCAACGCGCCGCGCCTCCTGCTGGCCGACGAGCCGACCGGCAACCTCGATCCCAAGACCTCGGAGCACGTGTTCCGGGCGCTGACCCAGCTGGTGCGCGCCTCGCGGCTCGCCGCCGTGATCGCCACCCACAATCTCGACATCGCTGCCCGCATGGACCGCCGCGTCACCCTGAAGGACGGGCGGATCATCGAGCTGGAGTAGGGGCGCGAGCGAGTAGCGAATGGCGAATAGCGAGTAGTTGGCGCTTGACCGCACCCGGGGCCGAGCCACCGTCTCGCTCCTCGCTCCTCGCTCCTCGCTCCTCGCTCCTCGCTCCTCGCTACTCGCCATCGACGGCGGAACGCACCGCGAACGCCGGATTGGTCCCGGTCAAACTTCTGGAACGCTTCGATTTTTCGGATCGCCTGGCGTCAACCGAAGCTGACACCCAGCCGGTTCTCGGTCCGCCAGATCACCCGGCAGGCCTGACGCTGGCCGCCCTCCATGACCAGCTCGAACTCGCGCGGGATGCCGAAGGTGCCGGAATGGACCTGCAGGCAGGCGCCGGCGTCGGAGAGATTGCGCACGGCGCACTCGATCTTCGGGGCCTTGTCGCTGGTGGCGATGCGGCCCGTCTTGAGAACCCGAAGACGATTGGCTTTGCGGCGCTCTTCCACTTGCGCCTCCTCGCGCTCCACCCGTTACCGCCGGCGATCGGCAGCACCATGCCAGCCGCGGTTTTCATTTCGATTAATTGGATCGCGAAAAGTCGGGGTCGTTAAACCATCAGGAGGGAGGCGGGTCGTATGCTCGCTGATCGCCGCGGCCGTGTCGTTCCGACTTGACAGAGGAACGGAGGAAGAACTAATGTTCTCGTCATGTTCTTTTCCGATGTCGAGGATGTCGAGGGAGACGATCATGCGCGCCGCCGCCAGCGATCTGATGCGAGCCCTGACCTCGATGACCCTGCTGGTCGGCACGCTCGTGGTCTGGGCGAAGCTGTTCGCGGTGATCTGACGATCGCACGGAGGTGCCGCCGGGCGGCGGGCGGCATTGCCGCGTCGCGGCTGTGGGTGACGACGGGCGGTCGGTAGACAGGAGCCCGCGCGGTTCGCGAATGTGGGGGCAGAGGGCCCGGCCGGCGAGTCGGGCCGTGCGCACGGCCGCGGGGCGGCCGGCCGACCCTTGCGAGTGCCGCCGTGACCGTACCGAGCTCGACCCCGTCCGTCCTAGGTGCCGGGACGCCGAATGCCGCGGCGCCGTCAGCGGACGCCGGTGCGGCCGCGCCGGCACCCGCGCCGCCACCGCTGCCGCCGCTCGCCAAGGACCCGGGCTTCGTCCACCTGCACGTCCACTCGGCCTATTCGCTGCTCGAAGGGGCGCTGCCGATCGGCAAGCTCGCCGGCCTCGCCAAGGCCGACCGCCAGCCCGCGCTGGCCCTGACCGACACCGACAACCTGTTCGGCGCGCTGGAATTCTCCGAGAAGCTCACCGGCTACGGCATCCAGCCGATCGCCGGCATCTCGCTCGCCGTCGACTTCGGCGACCAGGAGCAGCCCGGCGGTGCCATCGGCCGCGCCGGCCCGCATGCCCGCACGCTGCCGCGCATCGTTCTCCTGGCGGCGCGCGAGGCGGGCTACGGCAACCTGATGCGGCTCAACTCGCGGGCCTTTCTCGAGACCCCGTCGACCGAGGCGCCGCACATCGAGATCGGTTGGCTGGAGGGGCACAGCGATGGGCTGATCCTGCTCACCGGCGGGCCGGACGGGCCGCTCGACAAGGCGATCGTTGCCGGGCAGGGGGCGCTCGCCGCGAGCCGGCTCGCCACCTTGGAGCGCCTGTTCGGCGACCGCCTCTATGTCGAGCTGCAGCGCCACGGCACCCAGGCCGAGCGGCTGGTCGAGCCGGCGCTGGTCGACCTCGCCTATGCGCGCGGCCTGCCGCTCGTCGCCACCAACCAGCCGTTCTTCGCCGGCCCGGAGGACTACGAGGCGCACGACGCGCTGCTCGCCATCGCCGAGGGCCGGCTGCTCGCCGAGGAGGACCGCCGGCACCTCACGCCGGAGCACCGCTTCAAGACCCGGGCCGAGATGGCGGCGCTGTTCGCCGATCTCCCGGAGGCGCTCGCCGCGACGGTCGAGATCGCTCAAAGGTGCGCCTACAGGCCGCGCACGCGAAAACCGATCCTGCCGCATTACGGCACCGAGACGGGCGAGCATCTCGACGAGGAGGCGACCGTGCGGGCGCGCGCCGCCGAGGGCCTGGAGGCGCGGCTGAAGGCGCACGGCGTCGCCCCCGGCCACACCGAGGAGGAGTATCGCGAGCGCCTCGCCTTCGAGCTCGGTGTCATCGCCCGCATGGGCTTTCCCGGCTACTTCCTGATCGTGTCGGACTTCATCCAGTGGGCGAAGGGCCAGGGCATCCCGGTCGGGCCGGGCCGCGGCTCGGGCGCCGGCTCGGTGGTCGCCTGGGCACTCACCATCACGGATCTCGATCCCATCCGCTTCGGCCTGCTGTTCGAGCGCTTCCTCAATCCGGATCGCGTGTCGATGCCGGACTTCGACATCGACTTCTGCCAGGACCGCCGTGGCGAGGTGATCGACTACGTCCAGAAGCGCTACGGACGTGATCACGTCGCGCAGATCATCACGTTCGGCACGCTGCAGGCCCGCGGCGTGCTGCGCGACGTCGGGCGCGTGCTGGAGATGCCCTACGGCCAGGTCGACAAGCTGTGCAAGCTCGTCCCGCAGAACCCGGCCAAGCCGGTCACGCTGAAGGAGGCGATCGAGGGCGAGGCGAAGCTGCAGGCGGCCCGCGACACCGAGCCCGTGGTGGCGCGCGCCTTCGCGATCGCCCAGAAGCTCGAAGGTCTCAACCGCCACGCCTCGACGCACGCCGCCGGCATCGTGATCGGCGACCGCAATCTCTCCCATCTGGTGCCGCTCTATCGCGACCCCAAGTCCGACATGCCGGTCACCCAGTTCAACATGAAATGGGTGGAGCAGGCGGGCCTGGTGAAGTTCGACTTCCTCGGCCTCAAGACGCTCACGACGCTCGACACCGCCGTCAAGCTCCTGGCGCGGCGCGGCATCACCATCGACCTCGCCCACATCCCGCTCGACGACAAGAAGACCTACGAGATGCTGACCCGCGGCGAGACGGTCGGCGTGTTCCAGGTGGAAAGCCAGGGCATGCGGCGCGCGCTCGTCGACATGCGGCCCGACCGGCTCGAGGATCTGATCGCGCTCGTCGCGCTCTATCGCCCCGGTCCGATGGCGAACATTCCCACGTATTGCGCCCGCAAGCACGGGCACGAGCAGCCCGAATACGTCCATCCCAAGCTGGAGCCGTATCTGCGCGAGACCTTCGGGGTCATCATCTACCAGGAGCAGGTGATGCAGATCGCGCAGGCGCTGTCCGGCTACTCGCTCGGCGAGGCCGACCTGCTGCGGCGCGCCATGGGCAAGAAGATCCGCGCCGAGATGGACAAGCAGCGCATCCGCTTCGTCGACGGCGCGATGGAGCGCGGCGTCGACAAGGCACAGGCCGACATGATCTTCGACCTGCTGGCCAAGTTCGCCGACTACGGCTTCAACAAGAGCCACGCGGCCGCCTACGCGCTCGTCTCCTACCAGACCGCCTATCTGAAGGCGAACTATCCGGTCGAGTTCCTGGCGGCGTCGATGACGCTCGACATGGGCAACACCGACAAGCTCTCCGACTTCCGCTCGGAGGCCGAGCGGCTCGGCATCAAGGTCGCGCCGCCCTCCGTCAACCGGTCGGGCGTCGACTTCGACGTCGACGGCAACACGATCTTCTACGCACTCGCCGCCATCAAGGGCATCGGCCGCCAGGCCGTCGAGGCGATCGTCGCCGGCCGCGACGGCAAGCCGTTCCGCGATCTCGCCGACTTCGCCCGCCGCATCGATCCGCGCCAGGTCAACAAGCGCGTGCTGGAGAGCCTCGCGGCCGCCGGCGCCTTCGACTGCATCGAGCCGGACCGTGCGCGCGCGCATGCCTCGGTCGAGGCGGTGCTCGCCACCGCGCAACGCACCCACGAGGCGGCGGCGAGCGGCCAGACCGACTTCTTCGGCGGCGCCGCGGCGCCCGAGCCGCTGCGCCTCCCCGCCTACGAGCACTGGCTGCCGGCGGAAAAACTGCAGCGCGAGTACGACGCCATCGGCTTCTTCCTCACCGGCCATCCGCTCGACGACTACGCGCATCTCCTCAAGCGCCTGCGCCTGCAGACCTGGGCCGAGTTTTCGCGCAGCGTGAAGGCCGGGGCCACGGCCGGGCGCCTCGGCGCCACCGTGGTGTCGCGCACCGAGCGGCGCACCAAGACCGGCAACAAGATGGGCATCATCGGCCTCAGCGATCCGTCCGGCCACTACGAGGCGATCCTGTTCGCCGAAGCCTTGGCGCAGTACCGCGACCTCCTGGAGCCCGGCCGCGCCGTGCTCCTGTTCATCGCCGCCAATGCCGAGGGCGAGGAGGTGCGGGCCCGCATCCAGACCGTCGAGCTGTTGGACGAAGCCGCCGCCAAGCAGCAGAAGGGCCTTCGCATCTTCTTGCGCGACGAGGCTCCGATCGAGGCCGTGGCGAAACGCCTGGAGCCGGCCGGGGGCCAGGGCGCCGGCCGCGGCGGTCCGGCGGCCGGGGGAGGGGGCGTCGCGGGACGCCCGGGCGGGATCGCGCCGGCGGCGGCGCGCGAGAGCGGCGGCGGCGACGTGTCGATCGTCCTCCTGTTGTCGGAGGCCGAGATCGAGGTGAAGCTGAAGGGCCGCTACAAGGTCTCCCCCCAGATCGCCGGCGCCATCAAGGCCGTCCCCGGCGTCGTCGAGGTGCAGGCCGTGTGAGGGCGGGCGACGCTTCACCCGGCGTACCTCACAAAGGATGAGCATGCTATTCTCGCGACAGCTTCCGGTTGCAGCGGAGGGTGGCGTGGGATCGGACTCGCGGAAAATCATTCGCGATCTGGAGCGCGACGGCTGGATTTACGTCGGCGCCACCGGGAGCCATCATCACTTCAAGCATCCGATCAAGCCGGGGAAGGTCACGGTGCCGCATCCGAGGAAGGACTTGCACCCGAAGACCGTACGCTCGATCTATCGGGCTGCGGGGATCACGGAGCCGCGGTGATGGCAGGTTATCTGGCGCTGGTGCACAAGGACGAGGGGACGAGCTACGGGGTCAGCTTTCCCGATGTGCCGGGATGCATCTCGGCCGGCGACACGCTGGAGGAGGCGCTCGACAACGCCTCCGCGGCGCTCGGCGGGCACTTGGCCTTGATGGTCGCCGACGGCGAGCCTCTGCCGCGCCCACGCAGCTTCGAGGCGATCCGCCGCGACCCCACCCTGGCCGACGACCTTTCGGACGCCATCGTCTCGTACGTGCGCCTGGACGTGCCGCGATCCTCCGCGGCCTGACCACGGCGTTTCGCCCCACGCGTCGGGGCGCCGTTCGGGTCGGCGCGGGCAGGCGACGCCCGCCCGCGCCGGAGGTGTCTTCCGCCTAGTTGCGGCGGCCCGGACCACCCGGCCCCCCCGGCCCCCCCGGGCTACCCGGACCGCCGGGGCCGCCCGGGCCGCGGCGCACCGTGGTGCCCTGGTTCTTCCGCGAGCCGGCGACGATGCCGAGCACGACGCCGGTCGTCACCGCCGCCGCGGCCGCCGCAGCCGCAGCGCCGCCGTCGTCGCGGTAGGGGCGACCGCCCCGATAGGGGCTGGGCCCGCCGCCCTGGTAGTAGGTCGGCCCGCCGCCCCGATAGTAGGTCGGTCCGCCGCCCTGGTAATAGGCCGGTCCGCCCCGGTAGCCCGGGCCGCCGTCGAAGTCCGGCACGCAGCTCTGGCGCCGATAGCTGAAGCGCATCCCGCGGCCGCAGCCGTCCCGGACGAGGGTCACGTCGCGCGTCGCGGCGTCCGGTGCGGCGGGCGCGAGCGGCATGGCCGGGGCCGCCGAGATCGTCACGACGGCCAGGGTGCCGATCGCGACCGTCACGCCAAAAGTCTTGCGGAGCATGAGCGTTTCCTTTGCTGGGGCACGGCGCACCCGCGGCTGCGGGCACGCATGACGGCGCCGGCGCACGACGCCGCGGCCGCGGAGATGCTCCGCGGCACGACGCGATCCGACGCTCGTACGGGTGATGTGCCGATGGGCTCGCTGCGCCTTGTCCGGGCGAGGACGAGAAGCTCGACACCTTCTCGTCTTGTGGGCGCAGGCGGGTCGCGACAGAGGTGACCCCGGACCGACGCTATCCGGTGGCGGGCGGCCCGACAATCCGCCGGGGCTGCGCGTCTGGTCGCACCTCTGTCACGTGGTGGTGATCGGGGATCACCGGAGCCAAAGCCGAGGGGCCCACGCGGTCGACGGGTCGCGAGATTGGGCTGCGTGGGCACGGGGCGTCCCGCGCCTTTGCCGACCGACGCATCCGTCTCGCCCCTCGTCGCCCGGGCCACGCTGGCGCGTCAGGGCGCGATCTCCAGCCGCGCGATGGTGTCGCGGTCGAGCACGAAGGCGTAGCGCAGGTCGATCGGGCTGCCCGGAAACGCGCCCGTCACCCGCGCCGTCACCACGGTGCGGCCCTCGGCTTCGGCGACCGCGAGCGGCTCGGCGACATGACGGTACGTGGCCGTCGCCGCGTCGTGCCAGCGGCGGATGGCGGCCCGGCCCGCATGGGTGGCGCGCTCGTCCACCACGACGGCGGTCTCGCCGAAGCAGGGGCCGATATCGGCGCCGCGACGCGCTGCGGCGAAATAGGCGGCGACGGGCGGGGCCAGGACGAGGGGCATGCGACGATTCCGGTGCTGTGTTGCGTCGGCCCCGGAGATCGTCCCATCCTCGCCGAATGACAAGAACGCACGAGAAGGTAAGTCACGCACCCGCCGGTGAGCGCCACACGCCGGAGAGCGCGGCCGCCGGCGTCGAGCAGGCGCTGAAGCTGCTCGAGGGCCGCTGGAAGCTCGTCATCCTGTTCCACCTGTTCGGCGGGCGGGTGCTGCGCTTCTCCGACCTGGAGCGGGCGATC
>NZ_JBEOMB010000070.1:0-1056 GCF_046000175.1 Rhodoplanes sp. SY1 | reverse complement strand
CTAGAGCGGTTCCCGATCTGAGTGAATCGCGAGGGATTCCCAAATCGGCGCGGAGGTGATTCAAGCTGTCTGCCGGAGAGGGAGGCCGGCAGGCATGTCGCGAGCCCTTTCTCTCGATCTGCGGACGCGGGTTCTGAAGGCGGTGGCCGAAGGGATGTCGCACCGGCAAGCCGGTGAGCGGTTCGGGGTCAGCGCGGCGAGCGTCAGCCGATGGCGCCGGCGGGCCGAGGTCCAGGGGGACGCCCGGCCGAAGGCGCTCGGGGGTGACCGTCGGTCCGGCCGCATCGAGGCCTGCAAGGACCTGATCCTGGGCGCACTCGCCGAGACGCCCGACATCACCATCGAGGAGCTTCGTCGGAGCCTCGCGAGCCAGGGGCACACGTTCGGCTTCGGCACGATCCAGCGGTTCTTCGAGCGTCACCGGATCACGCGTAAAAAAAGACCGGGCATGCCAGCGAGCAGGATCGTCCCGACATCGTGAGGCGCCGGCAGGCCTGGTTCGACGGCCAGCTCGACCTCGAACCCGAGCGGCTGGTGTTCATCGACGAGACGTGGGCCTCGACCAACATGGCTCGGCGCTACGGCCGGGCACCGCGTGGCGAGCGCCTGCGGGTCGGCATTCCGCACGGACACTGGAAGACGACTACGTTCGTGGCCGGGCTCACCTGTCGCGGCATGATCGCCCCGTTCGTCCTCGACGGCGCGATCAACCGCGAGGCCTTCGAGACCTATGTCGCGTGCGTTCTCGTGCCTGCGCTCAGACCCGGCGACGTCGTCATCATGGACAACCTCTCGAGCCACAAGGGCCCTGCGGTCCGCGCGATGATCGAGGCGGCGGGCGCGAGCCTTCTCTACCTGCCGCCCTACAGTCCCGACTTCAATCCGATCGAGAACGCCTTCTCCAAGCTGAAGGCCCATCTGCGCAACGCCGCCGAGCGAACCGTCGACGGCCTCTGGGCCGCGATCGGCGGCCTCGTCCGCACCTTCACGCCGGCCGAATGCGCCAACTACTTCGCCGCCGCGGGATACGATGCAGCATGATCGGATTCCGCTCTA
>NZ_JBEOMB010000069.1:0-39033 GCF_046000175.1 Rhodoplanes sp. SY1 | reverse complement strand
ATTGCGCTCGCCGCCGTGCTCGGCGTGCTCGTGCTCGTGCTGTCCGGCCGGCTGACGCCGTTCAGCGACGACGACAAGGCCCCGCAGCAGGCGAGCACGCCGGCAACGCCGTCGGCGCCGGCCGCCACGCCCGCTCCGGCGCCGAGCCAGCAGGCTGCACAGGCGCCGGCTCCAGCTCCGACGCCGGCACCGGCACAGCAGTCGGCAGCCCAGGCTCCGACCGCGAACCCAGCCCCTGCCCCGGCGCCGAGCCAGCCGCCCGCGCAGACGCAGGCGCAGGCTCCCGCTCCCGCCACTCCGGCGCCCGCGCCCGCCACGCCGCCGCAGGGCCAGCCGGCCGCTCCGGCGCAGGGCCAGAGCGCGGCGGCGCCGCCCTCGCCTCCGCCGCCGGCCGGTGCGCCCGTCAGCGGTCCGCTGCAGGATGTCGCCGCCGCGATCGCCAAGGCGACCCAGACCCCCGGACCCAACCCGGTCCCGCCGCAGGGCGGCGTCGCCGCCCAGGCCGACGCGGCCGCCAAAGGCGCGACCGTGCCGGAGCGCGAGGTGATGCCGGGGCGCACGGCCTACAACACCGAGCGGATCTGCGCCCGCAGCTTCTGGGGATCGCTGAGCTGCACCGAGAAGGTCGTGCAGCAGTGATGTGAACCCCCGGTCCGGCGCCCCGTCGAGGACTCCGGACCGATCTTCCGCGGCGAACGCCGATCGGCTCGTGATCAGCTCGCGGCGAACTTCAGGAGCTTGATGGCGTCGAAGTCCTGGACGCCGCCGCCCACCCGCTTGGTCGTGTAGAACAGGACGTAGGGCTTGGCGCTGTAGGGATCGCGCAGCACCCGCACGCCGGCCCGATCGACCACCAGATAGCCGCGGCGGAAGTCGCCGAAGGCGATCGACAGCGAATTGGCGGCGATGTCCGGCATGGCGTCGTCGATCACCACCGGATAGCCGAGCAGCGTCGCCGGCTGGCCGGCGGCGAGGCCGGGCGCCCACAGATGCTGGCCGGTCGTGTCCTTGAACTTGCGCACCACCGACTCGGTCTTGCGGTTCATCACGAACACGGCGTTGCGGCGATAGGCGACGCGCAACGCGTAGCCGACATCGATGAGAATGTCGGCCGGATTCGCGGCCGGGAAGGCGCCGGCCGCGCCGCTCGCCACATAGCCGATGTTCCCCCAGCTCCACGAGCCGTTGGCGACCGTCGGGTAGGCGAGGAAGCCCTTCGGCTTGTTGACGCCGTCGCCCGCCACGAAGGCGGCCCCCTCCTGCTCGGCGAAGGCCTGGTCGACCTCGGCTGCGAGCCAGGCGTCGATGTCGACCATCGCGTCGTCGAGCAGCGTCGCGGTCGCCGCCGGCATGGCGTAGAGCTCCATGGTCGGGAAGGCGAGCTCGGCGAGCGCCGGCGCCGCGGTCTGCGGCCGGCTGTCGGTCTCGCCGATCCAGCCGACTGTCGGGCCGCTCGTCATGAACGGCTTCTTGTAGACGCTGGCCGAGACCGTGCGGGCGCCGGCGATCGACCGGATCGGCGACACGTCGACGAGCCGGCGGCCGATCTCGCGCTCCACCTCGGGCGGCACCAGATAGCCGCCGTCCGGCGCCGAGCCGACCGACAGCGCCTTGCGCTCGATCGCCAGCAGGCCGGTGGCGTCGCCCTTGCGGACATAGGCGTCGAACGCCGCCTTGTGCTCGCGCTCCGCCGGGCTGTCGAAGGCATCGCGGCCGTCGCGGCCGAGCGCCGGGCGGGCGCCCTTGAGCGCCAGCGCGTCGACGCGGCGCTGCTGCTCGATCAGGGTCGCGTCGATGCGGGCGAGGCGCTCCTCGGTGAGCGGGTCGGCGGCGCCGCGCCGCTCGATCTGGCCGAGCCGGGCGTCGTTCGTCGCCTTGTAGGCCTCGAAGGTGCGCATGAAGTCGTCCATGGTGGGCTGCGCGTCGAGGCGCGTCTCGGTGCGCGGATCGGGGCCCGCCTTGGTCTCCGGCGAGATGACGGGCAGGCGGTTCGACGGCACGCGGTCGAGATCGATGTCCATGATGGCTCCTGATGGCTGGACGGGGCTTTCGGTGATCAACGGCGCGACGGATGCCAGGTCCGCGGATGCGCCGGACGTCCGCGGCAGAGCGGCGCGCGGATCTTCACGGCGCGCACGCGGGCGCCGGAGAGCAGCGGGAACGTGACGATCGAGATCTCCCACAGGTCGATCACGTCGAGCTTCCTGATGCGGGTCGCGGGATCGATGCGGCCCTTGACGGTGCGGAATCCGATGGAGAGCCCGTCGACCACGCCCTCGCGCACCAGCGCCAGGACCTCGCGGGCGCGCGCCACGTCCGGGATCAGCTTGCCGCGCGCCTTCAGGCCACGGACATCTTCCGTGAGATCCAGCCAGATGCCGATCGGCTCGGCCGGGTCGTGCTGGAACAGCATCGGGATGCGGCGCAGGCCGCGGGTGCGCAGCGTCTGCGCGAAGGCGCCCGGCATCACCATGTCGCGCGCCTGGTCGATCTCGCCGAACAGCGAGGCGTAGCCCTCCACGGTGCCGTCGGGCTCGACGGTGGCGAGCGGGCGGACCAGATCCTGAGGCGCATGCATTGGGCGATCCCCGGCACGGACGGACACGGAACGGATGCTGCGGCGGCGGAAGCGGAGCGCGGGGCGCGCGGGGGCGCGGAGCGCGGCAGCGCCTCGACGAAAGACGGGCGGCCCGGCCCTTCCGGGCGGGGCGCGATGGGGCTACAACCGGACTCGTTCGGGCGGCGTCGGTCCGCGATGCGGCCCCGCGTGCGAGTGAGGCGTCCCGCGATGCTGAACAATCTGAAGGCCAACAACGCCGCCTGGGCGAAGCGCATGGTCGAGCACGATCCGAACTTCTTCCGGCGGCTCGAGCGGCAGCAGGCGCCCGAGTATCTGTGGATCGGCTGCTCGGACAGCCGGGTGCCGGCCAACGAGATCGTCGATCTCGATCCGGGCGAATTGTTCGTCCACCGCAACGTCGCCAACCTGGCGCCGCCGCAGGACGCGAACTACCTCTCGGTGCTGCAATTCGCCGTCGACGTGCTGAAGGTGAAGCACATCATGGTGGTCGGTCATTACGGCTGCGGCGGCGTCAAGGCGGCCGTGGACGGCATGCGGCGCGGCCTCGTCGACCACTGGCTGCATCCGATCCGCGAGGTGTGGAACGACCATCTCGACGAGCTGATGGCGATTCCCGACGAGAAGGCGCGCTTCGACCGGCTGTGCGAGCTGAACGTCATCCGCCAGGTGAAGAACGTCGCCTCCGACATCTTCGTCCAGGAGGCGTGGGCGCGCGGCCAGCCGCTGTGGGTGCACGGCTGGGTCTATTCGCTCGCCAACGGCCTCGTCACCGATCTCGACGTCACGGTCGGCGGCATCCAGCCGGCGCCGTGAGTCGGATCGCGACGCCGGTCACGTCGCGGCGTGAGTCACTTCGCGACCCGCCGGCGGCGTGTGCGCAGACGCTTCGGCGCGTCGCGCAGCTCGCGCCGGCCGAGCCGGTCGAGGTGAACGAAGAACTCGCGGAACACCGCGACATGGTCGGGCCGCGCCTTGGTCTCGCCGCGCAGGCTGCGCAGCACCGCGTGCAGCGTGTCCATCAGGATCGCCTCCTCGTCAGGATCGTCTCCGGAGAATGTCGTTGAAGTGCGCGAGTGACTGGACGAAGTCGTCGAAGCGCCGCGACGTCGCCGCGAGCTCGCGCAACGCGTAGACGGCGAGCACGCTCGACGACGACGCCCACAGGAACAGCGCGAGATGGGCGAGATCGCCCTTCTGCGAGAAGATGTCGACGAGGTCGGTCATGGGGATCCTGGGCGTCGTCGTTCGGGGCGCGAAAGGAATCCGCGGCGTCCTCGTTTCACCTCTCCCCGCCGGGGAGAGGGGGCAGTCGGAACTCGTGGCCACGTTCGGGCATGAGCGCGGGAACCTGATCACATCGCGTCGCCGCCCGCGATCGGGCCGAAGCCAAGCATGGCGCGCTTCTCGTTGACGGTGAGGAAGGCCGCCGCGCCGACCCGCTCCCACAGCGCGGCGCGGTCGGCGGCGAGCGCGTCGATGCGGTCGGTGTCGATCTCGAGCCGCAGCGCGCCGCCCTCCGCCGCCCCGGCGGCCGGACCGAAGGCCGGACCGAGCCAATGCGCGAGCGCGCTGCCGATGCGGGCGCCGAGCGGCAGCACGGTGTGGCGCCAGAAGGCGCGGTTCGCCTCCTGATAGTTCGCATAGGTGTTGTCGCCCGGGATGCCGAGCAGCATCGGCGGCACTCCGAAGGCGAGCGCGATCTCTCGCGCGGCGCTGTTCTTGGCCTCCAGAAAATCCATGTCCTTGGGCGTCAGCGCCATCGCCTTCCAGTCGAGCCCACCTTCCAGCAGCAGCGGCCGGCCGGCGTTGCCGGCGCCCTGATAGGTCGTCTCCAGCTCGCGCTTGAGCCGCTCGTACTGGTCGTCGCCGAGAATGCCGCCGTCGGGCGCCGCGTAGACGAGCGCGCCGGAGGGCCGCGCCGCGTTGTCGAGCAGCGCCTTGTTCCAGCGCGCCGCGGCGTTGTGGGTGTCGACCGCCACGGCCGCCGCCTCCAGGGCGCCGAGGCCGTAGTGATCGTCGAGCGGATTGAACAGCACGAGATGCAGGATCGGCGGCGGCTCGCCGGCCTGCTCGAAGCGCACCGTGCGGCCCGCCACCGTGTAGTCGTAGGCCTGCGCCCAGCCGTCCGGTCCCGGCACGACGCGCATCCGATCGGGGCGCAGCGCGAAGAGCTCGCGCGGTGCGCCGTCCAGCGTCACCAGCTCCAGATAGCCGTTGCCGCTGATCAGGAGATGCGCGGTGAGCGCCTCGATCAGCGTCGCCCCGTCCTGGCGCGGATTGGGCCGCGCCAGCAGATCGATCAGCGGATGGCGCTCGTGCAGCGCCTCGCCTTCGTAGGCGAGGAAGGTGAGCGCCCCGACGTTCTCGGCGACCAGCTTCACGGCGCGATGCACGATCGCGTTGGTGGAAAACCCCTCGCGGGCGAGCGCCGCGTAGTCGCGCGGCGTCCACCGCGCCGGGCCGCCCGGCTCGAGCCGGATCAGCCGGGCGACGCGCGAGGTCTTCTGCTCGGTCGCGGGCGCGGAAGCGGGCGCCGGCGCGGCCGGGCGCGCGGCCTCGCGCCGGCGACGCAGGATGCGGTTCAGCATGGCGGTGGTTCCGATGTGGACGGGCCGATGTGGACGGGCCGTCGGGGAACGGCCGGCGCGGTATCGCGTTGGTCCGGCGACGGCGGACGACGCCGCCACGGCCACCAGAGAACCGACGGACATCATGGCGCGACCGACCGACGAGACCCCGATCACCCGCTCGGCGCCCCAGGCGCGCCAGGGCACCGTCGGGCACAATGTCCGATACGTGCTCGGCGTCGGCGTGGCCGGCGCTGCCATCGCGATGGCGGTGGTCTATCTCTGGTTCTTCGCCGCCTGACGCGGCGGTCTTCGCCGCCTGACGCGGCGTTCTGCGCCGCCTGAAGCAGCCGCTCTCGCCTGCGGTCCGACGGGTGCCGGCGACCGGCCACCCCAGCCGGACGCCGGACCCCCCTGTCGGTGACCGGCGCCGCGACGCAATTCTCGACCGTGCCCGATTGCTACCGAAGCAGCGTCACGCTGTCAAGGACTATTTTCCGAACTGAGGATCAATGTCCTTACCTTCGCTGCTCGAAAGTCGGGATGCCGTAGCGGTCGCTGCCGCTTGGGTATCCGATGGGCACCAAAGAAAGGCACTCCCTCGTGTCGTGCGCGCTGCAGACGACAACGCGTTGCAGCCTGTCCGATTGCGCCCAGACATTTCCGACGGCGTGCTGAACCGCGATCCCGACAAGCGCAGCGGCGATCACGGTCAGCACAGATCGCGTATAGGCGTCGATCATCGTCATCTCCTCCATGACACGCCGCAACGCTACCTGAAATTGTATGATTGCCAACCCACACGTTATTTCGACCCAGCTATGGGCTTCGGACGGCTCTGCTCTTCGCCCTATGATGATGTCGAGGAGCACTTCGCTGGGTGGTCGGGAGACATGAAGCCGCGGGCGGCCGTTCGGTGAGGGTCGTTGCACCGACTCACCCGGTAAAGCCGCGCCGTGTGGCAGTTTTCGCGCACTGAGAATAGCAACGTCGTCTCGCCGACAATCATTTTCGGAGCCACAAATATTTCTGTCACATCGTAAAGCTGCAAAACAATCCGAGGGTGCATAAAGCGAATAGATCTCGTGTTGCGACAGATCGCGACAAGAACGGGGCGGGCGATCCGATCCGTTTCGTATAGCCGAATGGAGTTACGCAGAAATCGGCCCCCGACCGCGGCGGGTTTCGCGGCCGCGGCTGCCCCTGTGCGGCCGCTCCGGCAGAGTTGCAGAGGATTCGACTTAAAGTCGCAGGCGGATTATCGCGCGGATCGAATGAAGCGCGCCAAGGTTCTCTCAACATCGCCGACCGACATACCTTGGTCACCGGTGGGATTCGGCCCGCCGGCGCGTTCGTGAACCAAGGCGTTCGTGAACCGAGGCGTTCGAACGCAAGGGCGTTCGATGACCGAGAGCGTTCCGGCACGGGCTCGGACCGACAGGATCCGGACTGATGAGCACCCCCATCGCGTTCCCCCGCTTCGGCCGGCGCCGGATCACGCCACAGGCCTGCGTGCTGACCGGCCGGGTGCATCTGCGCGCGTACCTCGGCGAGGCGCTCGCCGAGCTCGGCTTCGTGGTGCGCCCTTGCGCCGACGACGAGGGCTTCGCGGCGGCCGCCGCGACGTCGCCGCTCGACCTCGTGGTGCTGCCGCTGCCCGACGGCCCGGCGACGGCCGAACGGCTGCGGCGCCTCGCCGTAGCGAGCCCCGAGGCGAGCGTGTTGCTGCTCGGGCCGCCGGCTGCGCCTGCGCTCGCCGCGGCCGAGGAGCTGGCCGAGGCCCTCGGCCTCACCGTGCTGAAGCCGCTCGGCACGCCGTTCCGCCCCGCCGATCTCGTGTCGCGGGTCGCGCATCTCGTGCCGCGCCGCGCCACCCTGCAGGCCCCGGTCGACATCGAGGAGGCGCTCGCCGCCGGCTGGCTGGAGCCCTGGTACCAGCCGCAGGTCGACCTTTCGACCGGTGCGATCCGGCGCGCCGAGGCGCTCTTGCGGCTGCGCCATCCGGTGTGGGGCATCATCGAGCCGGCGCGCTTCCTGCCGAGCGGCGCCGACCTGCCGTGGCGGGCCGTCTCCGACCTCGTCGTCGATCGCGCGATCGCGGACTGGCGCGGCTTCGCGGCGCGCGGCACGCCGATCGGGCTCGCCATCAACGTGCCGCTGCCGGTGCTTCGCGAGCCCGATTTCGTCCGCAGCCTGTGGCGACGGCTGCCCGACCATCCGGCGTTTCGCGGGCTGACCGTCGAGGTCGACTGCAGCGCGATCCTCGACGATCTCGACGCGGCGACAGCGATCGCCCGCGAGCTGCGCTTCTGCAATGTCGGCGTGTCGATCGACGACGCTGGCCCGGACTGGACGCCGCTCGCGGGGCTGCCGCACTTCCCGTTCGTCGAGCTGAAGGTGGACGGCGGCACGGTGCGGGGCTGCGCGACCGACCCGGCCAAGCACGCCGTCTGCGCGGCGCTGGTCGAGCACGCCGGCCGGGTGCGGGTGCCGATCGTCGCCGAGGGCGTGGAGAGCGAGGCGGATCTGGCCGCCGTCAAGGCGCTCGGCTTCGACAGCGTGCAGGGCTTCGTCTTCGCCCGGCCCATGGAGGCCAGGAAGCTCGCCCGCCTGCTGGCCCGCCAGGACGCGGCGACGACGCGGCCGCCGGCGGTCGGCTGAGCGGGGCGACCACCGCCGCCGCGTCGCGCCGCCGGTCAGCGCGCCGTCGGCTGGCGCTTGGCGCGCGGCGGGATGCGCTCCGGCCAGGAGACGATGCGGTCCTCGAGGTCCTCGCCGTTCATCGCGTCCTCGAACAGCCCGACGCGCCCCCGCACCGAGACGCCGGCGGCGTGCACGCTGTCGGGGTCGCCCGACACCAGCGGATGCCACCAGTAGAGGTCGCGCCCCTCGGCGACGAGGCGATAGCCGCAGGTCTTCGGCAGCCATTTCAGCCGCGGCACGTTGGTCGGCGTGAGGCGGTCGCAGTTGTGCACCTGGGCGTGCCGGTTCGGGTAGTCGCGGCAGCGGCAGGTGTGCCCGTCGAGCAGCCGGCAGCCGACGTCGGTGTGGAAGATCTCGCCCGTGTCCTCGTCCTCGAGCTTGTTGAGGCAGCAGCGCCCGCAGCCGTCGCACAGGCTCTCCCACTCGGCCGCGGTCATCTCGACGAGCGCCTTGCGCTTCCAGAACGGCAGATCGGACGACGTGTCGCGCGTCACCGCGCGCGTCGCCTCACCGGTCGGATCGAGCTTCGGATCGGGCATCGCTCTCCCTTCGGCGCCGGCGCGGAGACGACCGGCGCGAGGGCTTCAGATGTCATGCGCGGGACGGAGATTCAACCTCGGCCGGTCCGAGGATCATCAGGCGGCCGCGCCGCGCGCCCTGCTCCGTGCCCCGGACAAGGCGCGTCGGGCCGCAGGCCCGGGGTGCCGCAGAGCCGGGGCCCAGGGGCGGCACGGCAACCCCTTGCGGCGTCGCCATGGGTCCCGGTTCGCGGCGCTTCGCGCCACGCCCGGGACACGGGCGGGGCACCCTCTCACAAGAACAGCCCCGCCACGTCGAGGGTCGAGCGCCGGCCGACCGCGTCGATGTTGGTCGCGAGCCACGCCTTGGCGGCGGCGCGGCCCTCGTCGCGCAGCCGCGTGAGCAGCCCCCAGTCGGGATGGAACTGGGTAACGCCGCCGAGCGTCGCCATCACCGAGTCGTCGCCGATCCAGTGCATGTACATGCGGTGGTGCTTCTCGCCGTCGAGCTCGTGGGCGTCGATCAGCTTGGTGACGAAGGCGATCGCCCGCATCTCGCGCATCAGCGAGGAGTTGAAGCTGATCTCGTTCATCCGGTGCAGCACGTCGGCGGCGCTGCGCGGCAGCTCGGGCCGCTCGCGCGCGCCGACCTGGACGACGATCACGTCGCGACAGCCGTCGCGATAGACCAGCGGATAGATCGCCGGGTTGCCGAGGAAGCCGCCGTCCCAAAAATACTCGCCGTCGATCTCGACCGCCTGGAAGTAGGGCGGCAGGCAGCACGAGGCCAGCACGGTCTCGACCGTGATGCGCGGCGTCTCGAACACGGCGATCTTGCCGGTGCGCACATTGGTGGCGTCGAGATAGAGACGGATCGCGGCCGCGTCGTTGACGCGGTCGAAGTCGACATGCTCGAGCAGCAGCTTGCGCAGCGGGTTGAAGCGGAACGGGTTGATCAGGTCGGGCGGCAGGCTGTGGGTGAGCGCGTGCACGGCGGCGTGCGAGGGCATGTATTCGGGCGGCAGCCCGAAGGCCTGCGCCAGCCGATCGACGGCCGACCAGGCGAGCCCGAACATCGCCTCCATGCGGGACACCGCCTGCCAGAAGCGTTCGAGCTTCTCGCGCGCCCGCTCGGGGCCGCCGGCGACCAGGCCGTCGGCGAGCAGCACCGCGTTCATGGCGCCGGCGCTGGTCGCGCTGATCGCCTCGATCGCGAGCCGCCCGTCCTCCAGCATGGCGTCGACGACGCCCCACGCATAAGCCCCGTGCGCCCCGCCCCCCTGCAGGGCGAGCGCGACGGGTCTTTGCTGATGATGGGCGGGAGGGGTCTCAGACGTCACGACGGCCTCGATGACTGATCGGGTCGACACTCACGGAGTCTCGGCACCGGGACTGCGACCGAAAGAGCCCCCACCCCCGCCCGTAATCAAACAACATCCCCTACCCCTTCTTCTTCCGCTTCTTGCCGATCGTCTCCATCGCCGCCTCGATCGCCTCGCAGAAGGTCCTCAGCACCTTGATGCGCGCGAACAGCTTGTTGTTGGCTTCGACGAGAGTCCAGGGCGCCAGCGCCGTCGAGGTGCGGTCGACCATGTCGCAGATCGCCGTCTCGTAGCGGTCCCATTTCTCCCGGTTGCGCCAGTCCTCCGGCGTGATCTTGAACCGCTTGAACGCCACCTTCTCGCGCTGCTTGAAGCGCTTGAGCTGCTCGGCCTTGCTGATCGCCAGCCAGAACTTCACGACGACGACGCGATGGCGCACCATCGCCTCCTCAAAGTCGTTGATCTCGCCGTAGGCGCGCATCCAGTCGGCCTCCGCGCAAAAGCCCTCGACCCGCTCGACCAGCACGCGGCCGTACCACGAGCGATCGAAGATCGCCACCTGGCCGCGGCCCGGCAGGTGCCGCCAGAAGCGCCACAGATAGGGCTGCGCCCGCTCCTCCTCGCTCGGCGCCGCAATCGAGACGGTCTGGTAGGAGCGTGCGTCGAGCGCCCCGGTGACGCGGCGGATGGCGCCGCCCTTGCCGGCCGAGTCGTTGCCCTCGAACACCGCGACGACCGCCATCTCCTTGAAACGCGGATCGCGCACCAGCGCGTTGAGCCGACCCTGCAGCGTCTCCAGCTCCTTGTCGTAGTCGTCGCGGTCGAGCGGCTGATCGAGGTCGAGCGCGCTCAGCACCGTCACCTTGTCGGCCGGGGCGAGCAGCGGCGGCGTCTTGTCGGGGACCTGCTTGGCCGGCTTCTCGTCGAGGCGCTCGCGCAAGGCGGCGACCAGATGACGCCCGAAAGTGAGGGCGCGGAAGCGCGGGTCGGCGCCCGGGATGACGATCCACGGCGCCTCGCCCGTCGAGGTCTCGCGCAGGAACGGCTCGCTCACGCCGACGAACGCGTCGTACATCTCGTGGAACGTCCATTCGTGCTCGGTGACGCGCCAGCGCGTCGCCTCGTTCTTCTCCAGCGCCTTCAGCCGCTGCTTCTGCTGCTTCTTGGACATGTGGAACCAGTACTTGAGCAGCAGCACGCCTTCGTCGCACAGCATCGTCTCCAGCCGGCGGATGTCGCCGATCGCCTGGGCGAACTCGGCCTCGGTCGTCTCGCCCAGCGCGCGGCGGACCATCGGCATCGTGTGCCAGGCGCCGAAGAACACCCCGATCCGTCCCTTCGGCGGCAGCGCCCGCCAGAACCGCCAGGCGTCGGGGCGCTCGCGCTCCTCGTCGGTCGGCTGGAAGAAGGCGCGCACCCCGATATGGCGCGGGTCCATCCACTCGTTCAGGAGATTGACGGTCTCGCCCTTGCCGGCCCCCTCGACCCCGGCGATCAGGATCAGGACGGCGAAGCGGCGCTGTGCGGCGAGGTCGAACTGGGCGTCGAGCAGCGCCTCGCGCAGCTTGGTCTCCTCGCGCTTGAAGACGGCTTTCGGAACGTGATGGGAGAGATCGGCGGATTCGAACATGGCACGCCACCCATGGCTTCGGGCCGACATGATCACGAAAACGTCTGCGGACCGGACTGATCCAGATCAAGACCGTATCACGGAACCGGCTTACCCTTGGCTCGTCGATGGAACCGGCCGCCGACGCGGCGGCGAGGGTTCCCGTCGTGGAACGGGTTTTCCTTCCCGGTCGCGACCGGTATAGTCCCGCCCGGGACGGGCCTGCTTGGCGAGGGCCGCGATGATAC
This sequence comes from Rhodoplanes sp. SY1, assembly GCF_046000175.1. NCBI lineage: Bacteria > Pseudomonadati > Pseudomonadota > Alphaproteobacteria > Hyphomicrobiales > Nitrobacteraceae > Rhodoplanes > Rhodoplanes sp. SY1. Next base: position 27,485 of record NZ_JBEOMB010000069.1, on the reverse strand, counting down.
GGGTCGAGACGAGTTTCCTTCACGCTCCGGGCGGCGCCGCGACCGGACTGTTTCGCACGGCTGCGGTGGTCGGGGCCGCGCTGATCGGCGCTGCGCTGGTGTCGGCGGTCGGCCTCGCCGGCCCGGCGGCCGCGCAGAGCGGGACCGGCAAGGGCGTGCCGGTGGCCGTGGTCGAGGAGGTCCGGGGCAAGGCCGGCGGCCTCGAATTCATGGACTACGTGGAGGCCGGCCGGGTCATCAAGCTCGGCCCGAAGGACACCATCGTCCTCGGCTATCTGAAATCCTGCCTGCGCGAGACCATCACGGGCGGCACCGTGGTGGTCGGCGCCGAGCAGAGCAAGGTGCATCTCGGTCAGATCGACAGCATCAAGGTCGAATGCGACGCCACCGCCCAGCTCAGCGAGCGGCAGGCGACCGAGAGCGCCGCCACGGTGTTCCGCGGCATGGGGCCGAACAATACGGGACCGAACAAGACGACCGGCGCCGGCGGCGAGCCGCCGCGCGCCCTCGTGCTGTTCGGCCGCTCGCCCGTGTTCGAGCTGAAGGCGCCTGCGACGCTCACGCTGGAGCGGCTCGACAAGGCCGGCGAGAAGCAGACCATCGCGGTGACCCAGAAGATGCTCCTGCGCGGCCGCTTCTACGACATGGCGCGGTCCGACAAGTCGCTCGCCGCGGGCGGCAGCTACGTCGCGACGCTCGGCCCCCGCAAGGTCGCCTTCAAGGTCTCGGCCGACGCCAAGCCGGGCGCCACCCCGGCGGTCGGCCGGCTGGTGCGGTTCGAGTGAGCGGCCGCCACGCCGTGCGCGGTCATGCCTGAACCGATGATGCCGTGCCCGGGGCCACCCCCCTCCCTGTCCCTCCCCCACAAGGGGGGAGGGAACGCTAGAGCCGCCACCTCGTCCCAGCTGGTCCTGCCGCCTTGCCCTCGTCGTCATTCTCGCGGCTCGCCGCAGCCTGCTCCCTCCCCCCTTGTGGGGGAGGGGTGGGGAGGGGGGTGAGCCACGACCACGGTGGTGGCCGTCGCGCCTTGTTGGGATCTGCTCGCGATGACGAGCGCGTAGCCTGGTCATGAAACGCTGGCGCAAGCGGGATCTGTTCGCCGTCGCCCTGATCGCGCTCGTGTGCGGGCTGGTCTTCGCGCTGCCGGCGCTCGACCGGGTGTCGGGCATCTCGCTCGACCTCCTGACGGCGCTGCGCTGGCATGCCTTCGGGCCGCGCCACGATCCGGCGAGCGCGCCGGCCGTCGTCGTCGCCATCGACGAGGAGACCTTTCGCACGGCGCCGCTGGCCGGGTCGCCGACGCTGACCTGGACGCGCGAGATCGGCAAGGTGCTCACCGCCGTCGTGGACGGCGGCGCCGCCGTGGTCGGCTTCGACATCGTCTTCCCGGCCTCGATCGAGCAGTCGGAGATCCCGCTCGGCGAGGAGCCGCTGGGCAGCCGCCTGCGCGGCTTCGACCGCGATTTTTTGCGCGCGCTCGCGCTCGCCGCCCGCAACGACAAGGTCGTGCTCGGCGAGGTGCTGCACGGCGAGCGGCCGGTGCGGCCGGCGGCGGGCCAGCGCATCGCGGTCGGCCAGCAGAAGAACATCCGGGCGCTCAACACCCACGCGGACGCCGACGACGTCGTCCGCCGGCTCCCGCTGTGGTTCACGGTCGGCGGCAAGCCGCTTCCCTCCATGGCGCTGGAGCTCGCCGCGCGCGCCCGCGGCGTCGCGCCCGTGCTGGAGGCGGACGGCACCACCCGGCTCGGCGACTACCGCATCCCCAGCGCCGTGGAACGCACCCAGACGCTCGCCTTCGACGGCGGCGCCGACGACGTGCCGACCTTCTCGTTCGCCGATCTGCGCGCCTGCGCCGACAAGGGCGACGCCGAGTTCTTCCGCAAGACCTTCGCCGGCAAGGCGGTGCTGTTCGGCACCCTGCTCGACATCGAGGACCGCAAGCTCACCTCGAAGCGCTTCGCCACCGGCTTGGAGGGCGCGCGCGCCCCGCGCTGCGCCCTGCCCGCCCCCGCGGCCGACCGGACCGCGGCGGACGACGACGGGCCGACGCGCCGCTCGATCTCCGGCGTCTACATCCATGCAACCGCCGTCAACGACCTGCTGCGCGGCGACGTGCTGCGCGAGCCCGGCCGGCTCGGCATCGCCGCGATCGCGCTGGCGATGGCGGGTCTCGCCGCGACCGGTGCGCTGCTGGTCGGCCCCGGCGTCGCCACGCTCGTGACGCTCGGCCTGATCGCGGCCCTCACCGCGACCGGCACGGTCGCGCTCCAGCACGGCCTCGCGCTGCCGCTGGTCGGCCCGGCGCTCGCCGCGCTCGCCGCCACGGCCGGGACGATCGGCTGGCGCCTGGTCGCCGCCGACCGCGAGGAGCGGTTTTTGCGCAAGAGCTTCGCGCTCTACCTGTCGCCCCGGGTGATCGACCGCATGCTGGAGGCCGACGAGCCGCCGGCGCTCGGCGGCGAGATGCGCGACGTCACGGTGTTCTTCTCCGACATCGCCGGCTTCTCGTCGATCGCCGAGACGATGACGCCGGCCGCGCTGGTCGCCTGGATGAACGCCTACCTGTCGGAGATGACCGACATCGTCGAGGGCTGCGGCGGCTACGTCGACAAGTATATCGGCGACTCGATCGTCGCCGTGTTCGGCGCCCCGGCGAACGATCCCGACCACGCCCGCAACGCCGTCATGGCGGCGCTGCGCTGCCGCGAGCGGCTCGCGGCGCTGAACGAGACGGCCATCTTCCAGGGGCACCATCTGGCGCACCGCATCGGCCTCAACTCCGGCGAGGCGCTGGTCGGCAATATCGGCTCGCGCCGGCGCTTCAACTACACGGTGATGAGCGACGCCGTGAACCTCGCCTCGCGGCTCGAAGGCGCCAACAAGTATTTCGGCACGTCGATCATGGCGTCGGAGACGACGGTCGGGCGCACCGGCGACGCCTTCGCCTGGCGCGAGCTCGACGCCATCCGGGTGAAGGGCCGGGTGCAGCCGGTGAAGATCTTCGAGCCGATCGCCGAGGCCGGGCACGTCACCCCGGCGCAGGCCGACTGCGCCGCCGCCTACGCGGCCGGCCTCGCCCTCTTCCGGGCCCGCGATTTTTCGGCCGCCGCCGCGGCGTTCGGCAGGATCGCCGCCGTCGACCCGCCCGCCGCCCTGTTCGCCAGGCGGGCCGAGGCGCTGGTGAAGGATCCCCCCGGCCCGGACTGGGAGCCGGTGTTCACCCTGGAGGGGAAGTAGGGGGCAGCGCCTTTCACCTCTCCCCGCGCGCGGGGAGAGGTTCCGGGCGCCGCGCCCGCGAAATGCTCCACGATGCGCCCCCGGACCACCCGCCCGGAAGCCACAGATGGCTGCCCCAGGTGATCACCCGAGGTTCCCCCCTCCCCCTGGCCCGTCGTATGGTGCGGCCCGCATGACCGACCTCGCCCGCCGCACCGCCTTCGGCTTTCTGCGCCTGTCCCTCATGATGACCCTGCTGGTGATGGTGCCGGCGGGCTCGCTCGGCTACTGGCCGGGTTGGCTGTTCCTCGTCTCCTCGCTCGGCTCGGCCGGCGTGATCGCGCTCTGGCTGCTCTACGCCGACCCGGCGCTCCTCGAGCGGCGGCTCGAGGTCGGCGCCGCCGCCGAGCGCCAGCCGACCCAGAAGCTCATCCAGGCGATCGCCTCGGTGATCGGCATCGGGCTGATGGTCGTCCCGGGGCTCGACTGGCGGTTCGGCTGGTCGACCATGCCGACCGCGCTGGTGTGGATCGGCAATCTCGGCATCGTCGCCGGCTATGCGCTGTGCTTCCTGGTGTTCCGCGAGAACACCTGGACGTTCGGCACCGTGCAGGTGAGCGCGGGCCAGACCGTGGTGACGACCGGCCCCTACGCGGTGGTGCGCCACCCGATGTATGCCAGCGCGCTCTTTCTCTTCCTGTTCGGCCCGCTGGCGCTCGCCTCCTGGTGGGCCTTCGTGCCGGCGGCCGCCATGGTGCCCTCGGTGATGGCCCGCATCGTCGCGGAGGAGCGGTTCCTCGCCGACCACCTGCCCGGCTACACGGCCTATCAGGGCGAGGTCCGCTGGCGCCTCGTCCCGGGGCTCTGGTAGACGCTGCTGCGACATCGGCGCCGCGCGGCAAGCTGGTTTCCACCCGCCGGCCGACGCGCTAGAACGCCTCCAATCCGCACCGCCGGCAGCCGGCCGGCCCTAAAAAATCACCAGACCGCGCGAGGTTCGACATGCCGCAGTACCGCTCCCGCACGACCACGCACGGCCGCAACATGGCAGGCGCCCGCGGCCTGTGGCGGGCGACCGGCATGAAGGACGCCGACTTCGGCAAGCCGATCATCGCGGTGGTGAACTCCTTCACCCAGTTCGTGCCGGGCCACGTCCACCTGAAGGACCTCGGCCAGCTCGTCGCCCGCGAGATCGAGAAGGCCGGCGGCGTGGCGAAGGAGTTCGACACGATCGCGGTCGACGACGGCATCGCCATGGGCCACGACGGCATGCTCTACAGCCTGCCGTCGCGCGAGCTGATCGCCGACAGCGTCGAGTACATGGTCAACGCGCACTGCGCCGATGCCATGGTGTGCATCTCCAACTGCGACAAGATCACGCCCGGCATGCTGATGGCGGCGCTGCGACTGAACATCCCGGCGGTCTTCGTGTCCGGCGGGCCCATGGAGGCCGGCAAGGTCGTGCTCGGCGGCAAGACCAAGGCCGTGGATCTGATCGATGCGATGATCATGGCGGCCGACGACCGCCAGAGCGACGCCGACGTTCAGGTGGTGGAGCGCTCTGCCTGCCCGACCTGCGGCTCGTGCTCGGGCATGTTCACGGCCAACTCGATGAACTGCCTCACCGAGGCGCTCGGCCTGTCGCTGCCCGGCAACGGCACGCTGCTCGCGACCCATGCCGATCGCGAGCGCCTGTTCGTCGAGGCCGGTCATCTGATCGTCGACCTCTGCCATCGTTACTACGAGCAGGACGACGCCACCGTGCTGCCGCGCAACGTCGCGACCTTCGAGGCGTTCGAGAACGCGATGGCGCTCGACATCGCGATGGGCGGCTCGACCAACACGGTGCTGCACCTGCTCGCCGCCGCCCAGGAGGGCGAGGTGCCGTTCACCATGCAGGACATCGACCGGCTGTCGCGCCGCGTGCCCTGCCTGTGCAAGGTCGCGCCTTCGGTCGCCGACATGCATGTCGAGGACGTGCATCGCGCCGGCGGCGTGATGGCGATCCTCGGCGAGCTCGATCGCGCCGGCCTGATCGACGCCTCGGTCGGCACCGTGCATACCAAGACGCTCGCCGAGGCGCTCGACCGCTGGGACGTCGCGCGCACCACGTCCGAGAGCGTGCAGACGCTGTTCCGCGCCGCGCCCGGCGGCGTGCCGACCCAGGTCGCGTTCAGCCAGGAGCGCCGCTGGGACGCCCTCGATCTCGACCGCCAGACGGGCGTGATCCGCAGCGCCGAGCACGCCTTCTCCAAGGACGGCGGCCTCGCGGTGCTGTTCGGCAACATCGCGCTCGACGGCTGCATCGTGAAGACGGCGGGCGTCGACGCCTCGATCCTCACCTTCACGGGCAAGGCGAAGGTGTTCGAGAGCCAGGACGCGGCCGTGGAAGGGATTCTCGGCGGCGCCGTGACGCCGGGCGACGTGGTGATCGTCCGCTACGAGGGCCCGCGCGGCGGCCCCGGCATGCAGGAGATGCTGTATCCGACCAGTTATCTGAAGTCGAAGGGGCTCGGGAAGGTCTGCGCGCTGGTGACGGACGGCCGCTTCTCGGGCGGCAGCTCGGGCCTGTCGATCGGCCACGTCTCGCCGGAGGCCGCCGAGGGCGGCGCCATCGGCCTGGTCGAGGACGGCGACGCGATCGAGATCGACATCCCGAACCGCAAGATCCATCTCGCGGTGAGCGACGAGGAGATGGGCCGCCGCCGCGCCGCCATGGAGGCGAAGGGCGACAAGGCGTGGCAGCCGGCGAAGCGCGACCGCAAGGTCTCGGCCGCCCTCCAGGCCTACGCCGCCTTCACGACCAGCGCCGCCCGCGGCGCGGTCCGCGACGTGAAGCAGGTGCGACGCTGATCGCCGGGCGACGCGACGCCCTGCGGACATCGTGCCGCGGACGCCTCTTCACCTCTCCCCGCGCGCGGGGAGAGGTGACTCGCGCCGCCCTCGCGACCCTCGCGCCGGCGGGGTGCCGTGCGTGTGGAAGCTCTCGATCGTCTTGAGACCCCAGGCCTGGCCCTTCAGGCGCTCGGTTTGGGTCCAGGTGACGGTCTGCCAGTCGGGCGCCAGGATCAGGCGCGCGCCCGCGTTGGCGAGCTCGACGCGGTTGCCGGCCGGCTCCCAGACATAGAGGAAGAAGGTCTGCTGGACGGCGTGCTTGTGCGGCCCCGTCTCGATGTGGACGCCGTTCTCCAGGAACACGTCGGCGGCCTGGAGGATGTGCTCGCGCTGGTCCACCGCGTAGGTGACGTGATGAAAGCGGCCGCGCGCGCCGGTGGCGTCGCGGGTGTAGGCGACGTCGTAGGACTTGTTGTTGACCGTGAACCAGCAGCCGCCGACCGTGCCGTCGTCGAGCACGATCTGCTCGGTGACGCGGCTGCCGAGTGCCTTCGGCACGAAGTCGCGGATCGCGGTGACGTCGGTCGCGAGCAGATTGAGATGGTCGAGCCGGCGCGGTGCGATCACCCGGTTGGGCACGCGCTGCGCCTGGTTCTTCAGCGCCGGCTTCTCCTCGGGCGGCGGCACGTAGCGCCGCGTCTCGTAGTAGATCTCGAACACGTGGCCGTCCGGATCGTGGAACCGGTAGGCCGGGCCGTGGCCGAGATCGCCGTCGCTCCAGCCGAGGCCGCAGCCCAGCGCCTCGATGGCGGCGACGCGGCGCGCCAGCGCCTGCGGGCTCGCGGCCCGGTAGCCGACGTGACGCATGCCGGTGGTCGGCGCCGCGGTGAGCTTGAGGGTGTGGAACTCGTAGTCGTCGAAGGCGCGCAGGAAGACGCTCTCGCCCTCGCGGCCGCTCTCGGAGAGGCCGAGCACGCGGGTGAAGAAGTCGAGACTCTCGTCGGGCTTGTCGGTCAAGAGCTCGACATGGCCGAGATGGGCGATGTCGAAGATCGGCTCGTCCATGGGGGATCCTCGAGACAGAACACCGTCCGGCACGGCGCCGGACGCGACCTCAGGATAGGCGCCCGGCGGGGCGCTGCAACAGCCGAGAACTTTGGCAAAAAGTGCGAGATTCGAATGACTTCTGCCGCACCGCAGCAATAACGGTCCGGGTTTCTGCGAGTGGTCCCTAGTGCCTTCGGGTGTATTCTGAAGGTCCATACACCCGGTCAGCCGGCGTGTACGATGATCTGCCCTCGGTCCGGGTCGGCAACGGCCCACCGGGGGCGGTTTCGTTTCGGGCCGGTCGCCTGCGCGGCGCCGCCCCTGACGCGCCCCTGCGCCGATCGATGCCGACGATCAATGCCCACGATCAATGCCGACGATCGAATGACCCCGGACGTGAAACGGGCGGCCGTGAGAACCTCTCATCGACCGCCCGTAGCGCATCACGCCGCACGCGCCCGCGAAACGAACGGAGCGCCCGGGTGACGGTCTAGGAAAACCGGGCGGACTCCACTTTGACCTGGATCATTGAACCGCCTCTTCGGCGGCCGGGGCGGTCGACTTTTCCCGGGCCGGACTCGCGAGGCAATCCGCACGGATAGGCGCACCTGCCGACACGGATGAGCGCGCGAGTGAGCCGCACCGCAGCCGCCGCGGGCCGGACCGCCGGGGAATCGTCTTCTCCCGGCGGGCGGCGAGACGACAACAGCCTTGTCGCGAATCATCGTCCCGGAACACGCATCTCGTTATTTCTCCCGGCCCGTTGACGGTCCCGGCCGGCCGGCTCCAACTCGGCCGCATGACCATGATCGCCGACACCTCGATCCACACCGCATTCGACACCACCGCCGCGCCGGAGACACCCCGCGCGACCGACGACATCGGCGCCGTCGGACGCCGGGGGCAGCCGGTCGTGACGGCGATCGCCGCGACCGTCCTGGCGCTCGGCGTCGCCTGGCTCGCGAGCGTCTCGGGCTGGCGCTTCGCCGCGCTGTGGATCGTCGGCGCGCTGTTCGGCGTCGCGCTCTATCACGCCGCCTTCGGCTTCACGCACGGCTTCCGGGTGCTCTTCACCGAGCGCCGCAGCGCCCATGTGCGGGCCCAGATGCTGCTGCTCGGCGCCACGGTGCTGCTGTTCTATCCGCTGCTCGCCGCCGGCGGCGTCCTCGGCCAGCCGGTGCGCGGCTTCGTGTTCCCGGCCGGGCTCGAGGTGGCGCTCGGGGCCTTCCTGTTCGGCGTCGGCATGCAGCTCGGCGGCGGCTGCGCCTCCGGCACGCTCTACACGGCGGGCGGCGGCTCGACCCGCATGCTGGTGACGCTCGCCGCCTTCATCGTCGGCGCCACGGTCGCGACGGTCACGTGGGAGCACTGGCACGTGCTGCCGAGCCTGCCGCCGATCGGCGCCGTGCAGACGCTCGGCCTCGCGCCGGCGCTCGCCGGCACGCTCACGATCCTCGGCCTCGTCTGGTGGGGCGCGGCGCGCGCCGAGCGGGCCCGCCATGGTCGCGTCGAGCCGATCTTTCGTCTCCCGACCGGTCCGGCGTCGTGGGTCAAAGGCCCCTGGCCGTTCGCCGCCGCGGCCCTCGCCATCGCCGTGCTCGAGCTTGCCACCCTGCTGATCGCCGGCCGGCCGTGGGGCATCACCCAGGCCTTCGCCCTGTGGGGCGCGCACGCCGTCGACCGCCTCGGCCTCGACGATCCGACCTTCTGGGCGTTCTGGGAGGAGCCGACCCGGGCCGACGCGCTGCTGCGGCCGCTCGCCGCCGACATCACCACCGTGATGGATGTCGGCCTGATCGTCGGCGCGCTCCTCGCCGCCGGCCTCGCCGGCCGCTTCGCCCCGACCCTGCGGGTGCCGCTGCCGCATCTTCTCGCCGCGGTCGTCGGCGGCCTGCTGCTCGGCTTCGGCGCCATCATGGCGACCGGCTGCAACATCAGCGCCTACGTGTCCGGCATCGCCTCGGGGAGCCTGCACGGCTGGCTGTGGATCGCCGCCGCCCTGCCCGGCAACTATGTCGGCACCAAGCTGCGCCCGCTGTTCCGGCTCGGCGCCTGAACGGCGCGCGCGACGCCTCCCCTGTAGCCTCGCGGTTCGCTGCGCTGCCTCGGTCAAGGCCTCGTGTCCCGGGCGCGGCGCATCGCGCCGCGAACCGGGACCCAGGGGCGATCAAGCGAGGCGCTCCGGACGACGTTGTATTGCCGTGCGGCCCGTCGTGCGGATCCTGGGCCCCGGCTCTGCGGCGCATCAGGCCTGCGGCCTGCCGCGCCTTGTCCGGGGCACGAGGCCGAGCACCGAGATCGTCGTGACATTTTCGAAGGGTGCGCAGCGGCCCCACCCGTAGTTCATTCTTGACGACACGAAAACGGCCCGGGCCGAGGCCCGGGCCGCGCGGCGGAGTGCCTTCCGCCGGTCGCCGCCGGAGACCGGCGCTCGCTTCGCCGGCCCCCCGGGAACGGCGATGTCGCCGCGGACAGTGTCGCCGCGTCAACGTCCCTTGATGGTCAGAATCAGGGTCGCGATTCCGCCCACCACGGCGCAGCCGACCAGATAGTACAGGCCGCCCGCATACGAGCCCGTCGCCGAGATCAGGAAGCCGATCGCCACCGGGGCGAGCGACGAGAAACCGTTGCCGAGCCCGTTCATGATACCGGCCGCCGTCGAGATGCCGCGGCTCGGCACGATGTCCTGCATCAGCGTCCAGGCCGCCGGACCGCCGAGCCCGATCGAGCCGACCCCGAAGGCGAGGAAGATCGCCGCCGTCATGTTGTCCGAGGCGTTGGCGGCGAAGTAGATGCCGATGCCGACGCCGACCATGGCGAACAGGATGACGGGCGCGCGCCGCCCCATCATGTCGCACAGGACGCCGGAGATGATCTTGGTGACGACGCCGAGAATCCACGGCAGCGCGGCGAGCGCCCCCATGGCGGCCCAGGAGAAGCCGCGCGCCTCCTTCAGATAGCTCGGCACCCAGGTCATCGAGCCCCAGATCACCGAGGTGTGGACCACGTAGTACACGACCAGGAGCCAGAACTGATAGTCCTTCGCGAAGGACTTGAACTTGCTCCACAGCGTGTCGTTCGCATCGGCCGGCACGGCGGCCGCCTTGGCGCGCTCGACCGCGAGGCCGGCCTCGATATGGTCGATCTCGAGCTGGTTGATGCGCTTGTGGTCGCGCGGCTTGTCGGCCGTGAAGAACCAGATCGCTGCGAGCGGAACGAGGCCGGCGGCCGCCAGGATGAAGAAGCTCGACCGCCAGCCGGTGAGATGGATGATCGCCGTGAACAGCGGCATCGCCACGGCCGGCGCGATCGCCATGCCGGTCTGCCACACGGCGTTCGCCTTGCCGCGCTCGTCGGGCCGGAACCACTCCTTGATGTACTTGCTCTGCATCGGGAAGTGGAGGCCCTCGCCGAGGCCGAGGATGACCCGCGAGAACAGCATCAGCATGAAGGTCGGCGCCAGGCCGCCGATGACGAGGGAGATGCCCCACATCACCACGGACAGCGCCATCGCCTTGCGCGGTCCGAGGAAGTCGCCGATCGGCGCCAGCACGACGTTGCCGACCCCGTAGGCGATCAGGAACAGCGTCATCAGCAGGCCCTTCTGAACGGCCTGCCCGGTGATGCCGAAATAGTCGAGGAATTCCGGATCGACGACCAGGATCGAGACGTTCACCCGGTCGATGTAGGAGAAGAAGACGACGAGCAGCAGGATGCCGGCCAGCACGTGGCGCTGATGCGTCGGCCTGGCTGCCTGGTCGATCGCGACCGAAGTCGACATGACGAAGCCCTTCTGATGTTCGGGTATGGGCCGCCGCGCGGCGCCGCCGCGGTCCGGAACGATCCGGACGGGCGGCGCCGGCGGACGTGGGTCCGGCCCGGCGACGCCGCCGGGCCGGTCTGATCAGCTCATGTACTTCTTGGAGCGCGTCACCGTCACCTTCATGCACTTCTCGATCGTCTCCGGGGTCGGCTCCTGGCCGATGCCCGGCAGGTCCGGCACCTTGTACTTGCCGTTCACCGGCTGGTAGTCGTACAGGCAGGTCGCCCGGCTCTCCGGATTGAGCGCCCGCTGATGGTGCTCGTGGATGATGAAGTTCGGGATCACGGCCTCGATCTGCAGCGCCGCCGCCTTGGAGATCGGGCTGCCGCAGACGTGGATCTGCACGGCGCAGTCGTAGGTGTTGGCCATGTCGCAGATCTTCTTCGCCTCGGTGAGGCCGCCGCACAGGCACAGATCGGGCTGGATCACGTCGATCGAGCGGTCCTCCAGGAACGGTCGGTAGCCCCAGCGCGTGTAGATGCGCTCGCCGGCGGCGATCGGCATCTTCACGGCCTTCTTGATCTCCAGCATCGAGCGCGAGTTGAGCGGGTGGCAGGGCTCCTCGTAGTAGAAGATCCGCAGATCCTCGAGTGCCTGGCCGATCTGGATCGCCGAGATTGTGTCGGTGTTGGCGTGATGCTCGAGGATGATGTCGAGATCCGGTCCGCCGGCCTCCCGCATCGCCGCCATCCGGTCGTAGACGGTGCGGATGACGCGGTTCTCCAGCGGCCCGGTGATCTTCCACGGCCCCTTGCCGTCCGGCCGGTCGGAGAAGATGATCGGGTCGACCTTGATGCTGTCGTAGCCGTCCGCCATGGCGACGCGCGTCACCTCGGCGTAGTCCTCCGGCGTGATCAGCACCTGCTTGTCGAGCTTGGTGCCCCAGTTGAACTGGAGCTGACTCGCATAGGTGCGCAGGTCGTCGTTGGTCTTGCCGCCCATCAACTGCCAGACCGGCATGTTGAAGGCCTTGCCCTTCAGATCCCACAGCGCGATGTCGATGCCGGAGATCGCGGCGTTGACGACGGTGCCGCCGCCCATGCCCCAGAAGGTCTTGCGGAAGATGGTCTCCCAGATCTTCTCGATATTGAGCGGGTCTTCGCCGATGATCACCTCGGCGAAATCCTGCACCATGCCGAAGCCGGCGCGCCAGCCCTTGCCGTAGGCGAGGCCGACCTCGCCGAAGCCGCTGATGCCTTCGTCGGTGTTGACCCGCACGATCACGGGCGACCAGTCTCCGCGCGAGGAGCCGGCGTTGCCGCTCGGCATCTGCATCACGTCGACGCTGACGATCTTCATGTTGTGTCCTCCGTCTTGGATCAGGATCGGGATGAAGGGGACCGGCCGCTTCGGCGCGGTCCGTCAGGATTTGCGGGGTGGAACCGGGACGGGGACGAGCCCCGGCACGGGCGTGGCGAGGGGAGACGCGGAGGCGGCGCGCGCCGCGGCGAAGCCGCCCCGCTCGTGGAAGCGGGAGAAGACGACGAGGCAGAGCGCGAGGCCGACCATCGGGACCGCGAAGGCGCGGCCGTAGAGGGCGACCGGATCGCCGCCGGCGCCGACCAGATCCGGATGGGCGATCACGACGCCGATCACGTACTGATAGAAGGCGCCGCCGCACTGCAGGAACATGGTGACGGCTCCGACCGCGGCGCCGGCGTAGCGCGGGTCGAACAGCTCCTTGGAGGCGGCGAAGCAGACCACGAAGGCGCCGCCCGAGAGGCCGTACCAGAAGAACAGCGCGCCGAGCATCCAGCCGCTCAGGTCGCCGGTGAAGAGCACCAGCGGCACGTAGGAGAGGAGATGCAGCACGCCGCCGAACAGCAGCACCGGGCGGCGCGCGCCGAACACCTTGTCGGAGAGCCAGCCGGCCAGCGGGCAGCCGATCGTCATGCCGAGCGGGAACAGCATGAGGATGTGACCGGCCTCCGGCTTGGAGAGACCGTAGACGGTGTGCAGATAAGGACCCGCCCACAGCGAGCCGACGCCCATGAAGGTGCCGTAGAACGAGAACACCAGCACGCCGATCAGATAGACGCCCGGATTGGAGAACACGGTGGCGATGGCGCGGCGCAGATCGGCGAGCGCCGAGCCGCCGCCGGCCGCGGGAGCCGACGGCGTCGGCGCGGGCCGGCCGCGCCGCGCGTACTCGGCCGGCGTGTCGACGACGACGAACCAGCAGACGACCGCGGCGACCGCGGTGAGCGCCGCGACGATCGTGAACACGTCACGCCAGCCGATCGCGCCGATCGCCGCGGTGAGCGGCGCGGTCGACAGGAGCGCGCCGATATTGCCGAAGGCGAGCAGCAGGCCCGAATAGGTGGCGAGCTCGTCCGGACCGTACCAATCGGAGAAGATGCGCAGGGCCGCGACGTACACAACACTGACGCCGAGGCCGATCACGAAGCGGCTCGCCGCCAGCGTGCCGATGTCGGAGCCGAACGCGAAGGCGAGGCCGGCGAGCGCCGCGATCAACACGAACACGGCCATGGTGCGGCGCGCGCCCCAGCCGTCTGACAAAAGGCCGGACGGGAACACGGCGGCCGCATAGGCCCAGAAGTACATCGACGCCATCAGGCCGAGTTGCGCCGGATCGAGCCCGAGCTCGCCGGCGATGACCGGACCGACCACCACGGGCGCGGCGCGGTGGAAATAGGAGATCACGTAGGTGAAGGCGATGACGACGAAGATCAGCGCCCGCCGGCGCCGGATCGGCGCTGCGAGCAGTGCTGACCCGCGTGCGTCGCAAGGCGGTTCGGCGGTGGTGGAACGGAGGCTCATACGGAATGCTTGCGGATCTGCTGCGGTTCGTCCTGAAGGCGACACACCGCATAAGGAGAGTTACGGAGAGCGCGATGGTGGTGCTTTGGCGGGCTACATTCCGATGGTCCTGCTGATCGCCGCGCCGATGGCGTCGGTGATACGTGGTAGCGCGATCCGTAGCAGGGTAACGTTGAGGACGCGGCGCGCCTTCGATATCAGGACGAAGACTATCGACGACCTGCCAATCTCGCCGACCGGCCATTCTCTCCGATCGGCCATCGCTCCGATCTGCCATGACGATCAGAACCGACGACTGGATTCATCTCCAGGTGCCCGAGCTCGACGGGCTGCCGCGCCCCATTATCGTGCGCTCGCAGCATCTGCCGAAACGTCATCTGTTCCCGCGTCATTCGCATCGCTGGAATCAGTTCCTGTACGCGACGTCGGGCACGATGTTCGCCGCGATCGAGAACGCCTGGTACGTGATTTCCCCCGAGCAGGCCTATTGGGTGCCGACCGGCGTCGTCCACATGACAGGGGCACTGCAGGACGCCGAGTTCCGCAGCCTCTACATTCGCGACGACGTCGCCGCGCAGCTGCCCCGCGAGAGCATCGTGTTCTCGGTGACGCCGCTGATGCGCGCCCTGATCGTCGAACTCACCGAGCTCGGCCGCGCGGGCGAGCAGAGTGATTACGTCGAGCGGGTCGAGCGTCTGATTCTCGATCAGATCCTGCGGCTGCCGAGCGAGAGCTTCCATCTGCCCTGGCCGCAGAGCCCGATGCTCCTGAGAATGTGCCAGGAGCTGTTCGACAACCCGTCCGACGAGCGCGGCATCGAGGCGTGGGGGCGCGAGCTCGGCGCCTCGCCGCGCACGCTGCATCGCCGCTTCGAGCGCGAGGTCGGCATCGGGCTTCGCGAGTGGCGCAACCGGCTGCGCGTCTTCCGCGCCATCGATCTGCTCGGCGCCAGCGACAACATCACCGAGATCGCGCTGGAGCTCGGCTACAGCACGCCGTCGGCCTTCACCTACATGTTCCGCCAACGGATGGGTTGCGCGCCGAGCGAATGGCGTCGCACAATCCGCGCGACGCAGTAGCGCGGCCGGCTTCTCGGGCGACGCCGCGTCGCCCGCGAGGCCCGATGACCGAGAGTTTCCTGGACGTTCAGAGCGACACGCCGATCGGCTACATGGCGCGCACCCGCGCCTATTATCTCGCGCTCGGCTACGACACGCCCTATGTCTGGGCGCATCACGACGACGTGCCGTTCACGCCGCTCGCGCAGCCGCTGGCGCAGTCGCGCGTCGCGCTGGTGACGACGGCGGCGCCGTATCAGCCCGACAAGGGGCCGCA
Organism: Rhodoplanes sp. SY1; assembly: GCF_046000175.1. Lineage (NCBI taxonomy): Bacteria > Pseudomonadati > Pseudomonadota > Alphaproteobacteria > Hyphomicrobiales > Nitrobacteraceae > Rhodoplanes > Rhodoplanes sp. SY1. The sequence continues at coordinate 12,445 of NZ_JBEOMB010000069.1, read as the reverse complement.
GGGACCGGGTGCGCCCTACAACGCGGCGGCAAAGTTTTTCACGGTCTATTCGGGTGACGCCGCGATCGATCACGACGTGCGCATCGCCCATGTCGGGATCGACCGGCGCCACACCAGCATGGAGGACTCCGGCACCTGGTTCCCGCTGCCGCGCTTGCGCGCCGCCGCGGCGGACGGCCGGCTGCGCCTCGCGCCGCGCTTCCATGGGTTCCCCACCAACCGCAGCCATCGCCAGACCCTCGAGGTCGACGCGCCGGAACTGTTCGGGCGCTGCTTCGCCGATCGCGTCGACGCCGCGATCCTGGTCGCCAACTGCCCGGTGTGCCACCAGTGCCTGTCGCTCGCCGCGCGACTCCTGGAGGAGAACGGCATCCCGACCGTGGTGATGGGCTGCGCCCGCGACATCGTCGAGCACTGCGGCGTGCCGCGCTTGGTGTTCAGCGACTTCCCGCTCGGCAACGCCGCCGGCCGGCCGCACGACCCGGAGTCGCAGCGGCTCACGCTGGACCTCGCCCTCGACCTGTTGGCGAGCGCGACGGCGCCGCGCACCACGGTCGTGTCACCGCTGCGGTGGAGCGACGATCCGGCCTGGAAGCGCGACTACGCGAATCCCGACCTGCTCTCGCCCGAGGCGCTGGCGCGGCTGCGCGCCGAGGCCGAGGCCGCCCGCCTCGCCGCCCGCGACATCCGCATCGCCGAGACGACGCGCTGAGGCGACCGCCGGGGCGAGCTGGCCTCCGCACGCGATCGTTCCGGCACGGCGCTTGCTCGTCTGGGCGACCTCCGGAAGCAAGACGACGCGCACCGGATCCACCACGACGAGACGGCCCGTAGCCCGGCCGCTGTCACGACCAAGACCATTGCAAGCAGGGTTCGAAGAGAGTTTCGATGAGTTGGGATTTCTGGATCGACCGCGGCGGTACCTTCACGGACGTGATCGGCCGCGACCCGGCGGGCGCGCTGCACGCGACCAAGCTCCTCTCGGAAAACCCCGGCGTGTATCGCGATGCCGCCGTGGCCGGCATCCGCCGGCTGCTCGGCCTCGCGCCCGGCACGCCGATCCCGACCGGGGCGATCGGCGAGGTGCGCATGGGCACGACGGTCGCCACCAATGCGCTTCTGGAGCGCAAGGGCGAGCGCACCGTCTTCGTCACCACCCGCGGTCTCGCCGACGTGCTGGAGATCGGCTACCAGGACCGTCGAAAGATCTTCGCCAAGCAGATCACCAAGCCCGACCAGCTCTACGAGCGGGTGATCGAGGCGGACGAGCGCGTGCTCGCCGACGGCACCGTGGAGCGGCCGCTCGACGAAGTGGCCGCCCGCCGCGATCTCCAGGCCGCCTACGACGCCGGCATCCGCGCGGTCGCCATCGCGCTGATCCACGGCTTCCGTTTCCAGAATCACGAGAAGGCGCTCGCCCGCATCGCGAACGGGATCGGCTTCACCCAGATCTCGGTGAGCCATCAGGTGTCGCCCTTGATAAAGCTGGTCGGGCGCGGCGACACCACGGTGGTCGACGCCTATCTGTCGCCGATCCTCCGCCGCTACGTGGCGCAGGTGTCGGAGGAGCTCGACGTCGCGCGCACCGGCGCCCGGGTGATGTTCATGACCTCGGCCGGCGGCCTCACCGGCGCCGACCTGTTCCAGGGTCGCGACGCGATTCTCTCCGGCCCCGCCGGCGGCGTGGTCGGCATGGCGGCGACCGGCGCGGCGGCCGGTTTCGATGCCGTGATCGGCTTCGACATGGGCGGCACCTCGACCGACGTCGCCCATTTCGACGGCACGTTCGAGCGCGCCTTCGAGACCGAGGTCGCCGGCGTGCGGCTGCGCGCGCCGATGATGCTGATCCACACGGTGGCGGCGGGCGGTGGCTCGATCCTGCATTTCGACGGCGCCCGCTTCCGGGTCGGCCCCGACTCGGCCGGCGCCGTGCCGGGCCCGGCGAGCTATCGCCGCGGCGGCCCGCTCACCGTGACGGACGCCAACCTGATGGTCGGCAAGCTGGTGCCGGAGCTTTTTCCGGCGATCTTCGGACCTGATCAGGACCAGCCGCTGGATGCCGAGGTGGTCCGTGAAAAATTCGCGGCGCTGGCCGAGACGGTCGGCGACGGGCGCAGCCCGGAAGAGGTCGCCGATGGGTTTTTGAGAATCGCCGTCGCCAACATGGCGGAGGCGGTGAAGAAGATCTCGGTGCAGCGCGGCTACGACGTCACAGCTTACGCGCTCAACTGCTTCGGCGGCGCCGGCGGCCAGCACGCCTGCCTGGTCGCCGACGCGCTCGGCATGGAAAGCGTGCTGGTGCACCCGCTCTCCGGCCTCCTGTCGGCTTACGGCATGGGGCTCGCGAGCATCCGGGCGACGCGGTTCGAGAGCATGGGCGTGCCGCTCGACGGCGCCGCCGCCCCGCTGCGCGCGGCGCGTGAAAAGCTCGGCCATGCGTGCTTGGACGAGCTCGCCGGCCAAGGCGTCGCGGCGGCCGACGCGAACGTCGGCGTGACGGCGCATGTGCGCTACGAGGGCACCGACACGGCGCTCGACATCCCGGTGCCGTTCGCGGGCGACACGTTACCCGCGGCCGCCACCGCGGAGATGCGCGAGAGTTTCCTGACGCAGCACGCTGCCCGTTTCGGCTTCGTCGACCGGGAGAAGGTCCTGATCGTCGACGCCGTCTCGGTCGAGGCGGTCGGCGGCGCCGCGCCGCAGTCGGAAGCGACGCTCGCCGAAGAGGCCGGCGACGCCCCGGCCCCGCACCAGACGTGCCGCTTCTTCTCGGGTGGCGCCTGGCACGACGCCGGCATCTTTCTGCGCGCACAGCTGCGGCCCGGACACGTCGTCACCGGGCCGGCGATCGTCATCGAGCCGAACCAGACGATCGTGATCGAGCCCGGCTGGCAGGCCCGCCTCACGGCGCACGATCATCTGGTGCTGCGGCGCGTCGTCGCGAGGCCGCAGACCGAGGCGATCGGCACCAAGGCCGACCCGGTGATGCTCGAGATCTTCAACAACCTGTTCATGTCGATCGCCGAGCAGATGGGCGTCGCGCTGCAGAACACCGCCTATTCGGTGAACATCAAGGAGCGGCTCGACTTCTCCTGCGCCGTGTTCGACGCCTCGGGCGCGCTGGTCGCCAACGCGCCGCACATGCCCGTGCATCTCGGCTCGATGGACCGCTCGGTCGAGACCGTGATCGCCCAGAACGACGTGATCAGGCCGGGCGACGTGTTCGCCCTCAACGCGCCCTACAACGGCGGCACCCATCTGCCCGACATCACGGTGTGCACGCCGGTGTTCGACGCGGCCGGCGAGAGGATCCTGTTCTGGGTGGCGAGCCGCGGCCACCACGCCGACGTCGGCGGCATCGCGCCCGGCTCGATGAGCCCCAAGGGCACGACGATCGAGCAGGAAGGCGTCTACATCGACAACTTCAAGCTGGTCGATCGCGGCCGGCTGCGCGAGGCGGAGCTGATCGCGCTCCTGACCGGCGGCCCCTGGCCGGTCCGCAACGTCGTGCAGAACGTCAACGACCTGAAGGCCCAGGTCGCGGCGAACCAGCGCGGCGCGGCCGAGCTGAACACGATGATCGCCCATTTCGGGCTCGATGTCGTGACGGCCTATATGGGCCATGTGCAGGACAACGCCGCCGAGAGCGTCCGCCGGGTAATCGACCGCCTCTCCGACGGCAGCTTCGCCTACACGATGGACGACGGCTCGGTGATCCGCGTCGCCATCACGATCGACCAGGACAAGCGCGAGGCGACCGTCGACTTCACCGGCACGCAGGCGCAGCGGCCCGACAACTTCAACGCGCCGGCGCCGGTGACGCGCGCGGCCGTGCTCTACGTGTTCCGCGTGATGGTCGACGCCGACATTCCGATGAACGCCGGCTGCCTGCGTCCCGTGCGGCTGATCGTGCCGGCGGGCTCGATGCTGTCGCCCGTCTATCCGGCCGCTGTCGTCGCCGGCAACGTCGAGGTGAGCCAGGCCGTCACCAACTGCCTGTTCGGTGCGCTCGGCGCGCTCGCGGCGGCGCAGGGTACGATGAACAATCTCACCTTCGGCGACGATCGTTATCAGTACTACGAGACGATCTGCTCGGGCTCGCCGGCGGGTCCCGGCTTCCACGGCGCGCCCGCCGTGCACACCCACATGACCAATTCCCGCCTCACCGATCCGGAGATTCTCGAGACGCGCTTCCCGGTCGTGCTGGAGGAATTTTCCATTCGCCGCGGCTCGGGCGGCAAGGGCCGCTGGAACGCCGGCGACGGCACGCGCCGCACGATCCGGTTCCGCGAGACGATGGAGTGCGCGCTGCTCGCCGGCCACCGCCGGGTGCCGCCCTTCGGCCTCGCCGGCGGCATGCCGGGCGAGACGGGCAAGACCCTGGTCCGCCGCAACGACGGCACGCTGGAGGAACTGCCCGGCGCCGCCTCGACGACCCTCGAGGCGGGCGAAGCCATCACCGTGATCACGCCGACCGGCGGCGGCTACGGGATGGGGTGAGGTGTGTTGTCATTCCGGGGCGCCGCGGAGCGGCGAACCCGGAATCCAGCGGCACGCTCGGCATCCGTGGCTGGATTCCGGGTTCGTGAACCTTCGGTTCACGCCCCGGAATGACGGGGGCTCCTCAATGTCCCCCGGTCAGCATCGCCTCGTTCGCGGCAAGCCAGGCGTCGAAGCTCTGCGGCCGGCGGCCCGTGATCTTGAAATAGTCGTCCGTGACATGCGCGAAGCGGCCGGCCGCGGCGGCGGCGTCGAACGAGGCGAAAACGCGGGCGATCGGCTCCGGCACGCCGTGCACCACCATGCCCTGGATCAACGCGTCGACCGTCACCGGCACCACGGCGAGCGGCTTGCCCAACGCCGCGGTCACCTTCGCGGCGATCTCGTCGCGCGTCAGTGCCTCGGTACCGGACAGCGTGTAGGTGTGGCGCCCCGTCTCAGATCCGGCCAGCACGGTCGCGGCGGCGCGGGCGAGGTCGTCGCGGGCGATGTCGGCATAGCCGCCGCCGGCCGCGGCCGAGTACCAGTGCCCCGACGCGAGCGCCGCCGGCAGCGCATGGGCGAGATTCTCGAAGTACCAGTGATTGCGCAGCACCGTGAAGCCGGGCAGCCGGCTCGCCGCCAGCGCAGCTTCAGTCCCGAGATGATCCGGCGCGAACAGGATCGGCGAGTTTTCCGGCCGCGGCATCGACGTGTAGACGACGTGGCGCACGCCGGCCGTCTCGGCCGCCGCGACGGCGGCCTTGTGCTGGGCGAGACGCGCCCCCGGACGATCGAGCGTGTCGGTCGAGATCAGCAGCAGCCGGTCGACGCCGGCGAACGCCTGCTCCAGCGCCGCCGCGTTCTCGAAGTCGGCGGCTCGTACCGTGACGCCCTTGGCGGCATAGTCGGCGAGCGCCGCAGGCTTGCGGGTGGTCGCGACGATGCGGGCGGCCGGCACGGCGAGCGTGCCGAGGAGATGATCGAGCACGCGGCGACCGAGATGGCCGGAAGCGCCGGTGACGAGCAGGGTGTCGGACATGGAAGGCTCCTGGACGGTGGTGCGGAACGCAGCCCTGAGAGTTCGCCTCGAGAGCTGGTCTCGTACAGAGACCTGCTCTATATTGGAGCCTATCACCGCCGGTAAAGACGGCAGCTTTCCGTCACCTGGTCACATGCAGGGAACCACTCTGGGGAACGAGCCATGGCCCGCCGCACCGCCTCACCGCCCCCCGACTGCCACGTCGCTCCGGCCCGCAGTGCCGCCGTCGACACGCTCGTGCGCGTCATGGCCGGCTTCAAGGGGCTCGATCTCGACGCCGCCAACTGTCCGGTGCGCGACGTGCTCGACCACCTCGCCGGCAAGTGGACGACGCTGTTGCTGATCATGCTGGCCGAACGGCCGCACCGGTTCGGCGAGCTGCGCCGCGGCCTGCCCGACATCTCGCAGCGGATGCTGACCCAGAGCCTGCGCGACCTGCAGCGCGACGGACTGGTGAGCCGCCACGTCCACCCGACCGTGCCGCCGAGCGTCGAGTATCGCCTCACGGCGCTCGGCGCCTCGCTGCTGGATCCGCTCGCCGCCCTGATCACCTGGGCCGCCGACAACCACGCGGCGATCCGCACGGCCCGCTCGGCCTTCGCGGAGGCCACGGCGGCATGAGGCCGACGGCGTGATGCGCGGGCGGCCTCCGGGGCGTGCCGACGGCCTGTCGAAGGGGGCTTCTCGGAGGGCGATTTTGTGGTGCCGGTGGTCGGGATCGAACCGACACTCCTCGCGGAACACGATTTTGAGTCGTGCGCGTCTACCAATTCCGCCACACCGGCGCGGCGCGGACTATAGCGGCGCGCCGCGTCGCCGCCAACCGGCACGGAGGCGCTTCACCGGCGGCTCGGCTATGATGGTGCGGCCGGCGAACGCGCCGGCCCGCCGTGCCGCCCCGGAGGCCGCCATGCCCGCCCGAAAGCCTGCCCCCAAGATCGTCCGCAAGATCGCCCGCAAGCCTCCGTCGAGAGCCGCCTCGAAGCCCGCCGCGGCCCCCGCGCGCGCCACGGCGAAGGCGGCGCCGAAAGCCGGCCCCGACGGGAAGCCGGCCCGCTGGGCGACGCCGGCCCGCGCCGCGACAGCGCGCGCCGCCGCCCCGCAGCGGCCGCGCCCGGTCAAGAAGGTCGACCTTCCGGTCGAGGACGTCCGCCGCTTCCTGGAGCCGGGGCCGATCGTGCTGGTCTCGTCGTGCTTCGAGGGCGAGACCGACATCATGACGCTCGGCTGGCACATGGTCATGGGCTTCGAGCCGTCGCTGGTCGGCTGCTACATCTGGAACGCCAACCACTCGTTCGGCCTGATCCGCCGCAGCAAGGTGTGCGTCATCAACGTGCCGACCGTCGACCTCGCCGAGACCGTGGTCGACATCGGCAACTGCTCGGGCCGCGACACCGACAAGTTCGACAGGTTCGGGCTGACACCGCAGCCCGGCGTGATGGTGTCGGCGCCGCTGATCGCGGAGTGCGTCGCGAGCTTCGAGTGCCGGCTCGCCGATGCGAGCCTGATCGACCGGCTCGGGCTGTTCGTCTTCGAGGTGGTGAAGGCGCACGCCGCGCCGGCCGCGATCCGGACGGCGCCGAGGACCCTGCACTACCGCGGCGACGGCGAATTCATGATCGCCGGCGAGACGACCCGCAAATGGCGCCGCCGCTTCCGGCCCGAGATGCTGTGAGAGCGATCCGCTCGAACGGCGAGCCGGTCAGGCGGCGACACGATCGATGATCGGCAGCAGGCGCCGGTGCAGGTGGGCGCCGCGGCTCTTGAGGAAGTTGATCAGCGCCACCTCGTTCTCGTGCAGGACGCCGCGGCGGCCGATGCGGGAGGCTGCCCAGCGCACGTCGTCGTCGTTCGCCGCCGGCGACGGGTCGTCGAACGTGAACGTCGCGTCGCTCGGGCGCGACTCGCCGTCGAGCGTGCCGTGCTCGACCGCGTCCCACACCGCCTCCAGGCTTCCGGCGAGCATGCGCCCCATGAACGCGCCGACGCCCGGGGTCGGCGCATCGAGCCAGGCGGCCCGGCGCAGCGCCTCCTGGCGGGTCGGCACCCGGTAGCCGGCCCCCGCCATCAGGAAGCTGGTGATCGCCTTGGCGAACAGGTCCGACCAGGCGGGATGGTTCTCGGCCTCGGCGGTGGCGTCGTTGATGTCGAACAGGAGCTCCGCCTCGCGCCGGGTGATCGCGATGTTGCCGTCGCCCCCGAAGGCGTAGAGGATTCGCCGCAGCAGCTCGACCTCGGCGGCGTCGATCACGCCGGGCCGCAGCCGGTGGCCGCGGCCGACCGGCCCGTCGCCGGTCAGCACGCCCGCTTCCACCTGCTCGATCGCGAAGCCGACGAGCCGAACCGGGCTCGACTTCGCCTTCTCCAGCACCTTGACGAGCAGCTCGAGCTCGGAGGCGGTGTCGACCCGCCCGGACCGCGCGATGCGGGCGATCAGCCAGTCGGCGTTCGCCTCGGAGACGTAGCCGTGCGGCTCGGCCTGGTTGACCACGTAGTCGACCAACGCCTCGACGAAGAACGGCGCGAAGGCCGGGTCGGCGGTCGGCCCGAGGCGGTCGTTGAGGAGGAACACCATCTCGCCGTCGGCGGCGGTGACGACGCCCTTCCAGAACACGCGGTGGCGCAGCGCCAGCACGTCCGCGGCCGTGATCGCCCCGCGCTCCAGGATGGCTCGGACGGCGGCACTGTCGGGCATGGCGACCCCTCCCGTGATCGGACGGGCGACACCGTGCCAGATTTCTCTTGAAGTTTGACTAAGGCGTGCCGGTGCGCCCTACCGCCGCTTGAGCGTGTAGATGACGTCATCCCAGGCGAACAGCGCGGTGTTGCGGTCGCGGAAGTGGTAGGTGAAGTAGCCGCCGGCGCAGTCGACGTCGACGCTCGGCACGTCGGCGCCGGCCTTGGTCAGGCCGAGGTCGCGGGCGATGCGGTCCTGGCTGCCGTCGGGCAGCAGGCCGCGGAACAGCGCGTCGGTCGGATAGGTGCCGACCTGGTACATGGCACGCTTGCAGGCGAGGCCTTGGTTGGTGGAGACGATCGCGCCGGGCTCGAACGTCACCTCGGTCGCGACCAGCTTGCGGCCCTGCTCGACGAGGGTGCTGCGCTCCTTGCTGCGCACCCACGGGCCGGGCGCCGCCTCGACGATCGACCATTTGCCGATCAGCCCGTTCCGCTCGGCCGCGCCGGTCCTGTCCAGCGTCTCGGTCTTGCCGGCCTTCTCGGCCGCCGAAGCGGGCTGCGCGGCGCCTGCACCGAGCACGAGCGCCGCCACGAGCGTCAGCGTCCAGGTCCTCATCTGCTCCGGCTCCCCCCAGTCGTCAGTCCCCCCGTGGAAGAAAAGCCAAAGCGCGGCAAAATTACGAGCACGCCGCGGCGGCGTCGCGCGCGCTCGCCACGAAACCTGTGACGTGCGCCGCCCGGACCGGGTTCGTTAACTCGCCGTTAAGAGGATGCCTCGCCTTTGCCCGATCGGGGTCGAACGCCCGCCCCGATGTCCCGGTACGAGCCTCCCGCGGCCCGACCGCAGACACACAACCGATCGCACCGGCACGCCCATGACCCCGCCCACCATCGACCGCTGCGGCTTCGACGAGACCCGCGCGTCGCGATTCCCGCGCTTCCGCGCCGCCGTCCTGGCCGAGCTCGTGGCCAGCGTCGCGCTCGTCCTGTCGATCGTCGTGCTGATCATGATGGTCGGGCTGCAGATCGGCGAGGCGGCGCCGCTCCAGCCGCAGCCGTCCGAGCGCGGGCTGCCGATCGCCGGGCTGGTGAGCTTCGGCCTCGTCGCGCTCGGCGGCCTCACGGTGCTGATCGCCGGCCGCGGCAGGGCGCTGCGCCCGCGAGAGTGACGATTTCGACGCGACGGTGAGACTCGTGTCCCGGACGCGATGCGACGCACCGCGAGCCGGGACCCAGGGCGACCCGAAATGGCGCCCGCCGTGCCGCTCCTGGGCCCCGGCTCTGCGGCACATCGGGCTCGTCGCCCGCTGTGCCTTGTCCGGGGCACGCCGCCGAGACCGGGGCGCGCCGTGATATGTCCAACAGCGGGTGCTGAAGAACGTCCCCCTCACCACTTGTGGAAGATGAAGAACGCGCCGACCGCCACGAAGGCGAAGCCGAGCGCGTGGTTCCAGGCGAGTGGCTGGTTGAGATAGAGCCAGGAGAAGCCGGCGAAGATCACCAGCGTGATCACCTCCTGGATGGTCTTGAGCTGGGCCGGCGCATAGACGGTGGCGCCCCAGCGGTTCGCCGGCACCGCGAGGCAGTACTCGATGAAGGCGAGTCCCCAGGAGATCAGCACCACCTGCCACAGCGCCACCTCCTTGAAGCGCAGGTGCCAGTACCACGCCGTCGTCATGAACAGGTTGGAGGCGACCAGGAGGACGATCGGCAGCACATAGGGCGAGGTGACGAAGGACGGCATCTTGCAACCTTTCGGGGGCGACGGCTCGGAGAACCGGCATGGCCGGCCGAGCCGGCGAATCGAGTCGTCTCATCTGATCACGCCGCGACGGAAATGCGGCGCCTCGGCCGTAACGGGGTCGCAATTCGTGCCTAAAGCACTTTTCGGCTGTGCTGAATCGGACCCGACTTCCGCTCGTTCCCGCGAAGGCGGGGACCCAGGGGCGGTACGACGTGTGGCTCTGGATTCCCGCTTTCGCGGGAATGAGCGGAGGGTGGGGTCGACGTCAGTGGAAACCACCCTCCCGTCTCGACCTCGTCGCAAACCGCCGACACCAGCGCGATTGCCGCTCGTCACAACCGCGGAGCCCGCATGCGTCCCCTCCGTCCGTTCCCGACCGCCCTGCTCGCTGCCGTTCTCGCCGCCGGACTCGCCGGTCCGGTGCTTGCCCAGGCCCCGAAGGCCGCACCGCCCGCCGCTACGGCCGCCGTGGCGCCGCGCCCCTATCCGTCCATCGCCGTGACGATGCCGAGGCCGGTCGCGGATCCGAGCTTCGAGGCATTCCGAAAGCAGCTCGGCGAGATCGCCGGCCGCAAGGATCGCGCGGCGCTCGCCGGCCTCGTCGCGAAGGGCTTCTTCTGGGCGGCCGCGCAGGGCGAGAAGGCCGACCGCAAGAAGCCCGGCATCGACAATCTCGCCGCCGCGCTCGGGCTCGACGCCGCCGACGGCGAGGGCTGGGAGGCGCTGGCGAGCGCCGCCGCCGATCCGACCCTCGAGGCCATGCCGCAGAAGAAGGGCGTGTCCTGCGCGCCGGCCGCCCCGGCATTCGACGGCAAGGCGTTCGAGCAGCTCCTCAAGAGCACGCGCAGCGACGTCTTCGACTGGGCCTATCCGGCGCTGCCCGACCTCCCGGTCCGCTCGGGAGCGGGCGCCGAGGCCCCGGTCGTCGAGACGCTCGGCGCCGTGCTGGTGCGGGTCGTCGCCGAGCCGCCGCCGGCCGGCGCGCCCCCGGCCGGCCCGGGGGCCCCGCCGCAAGGCGCGTCGCAAGCCGGCCCTCCGGGCGCCCCGCAAAATCCCGAAGCCGCGCCGCCCCTCAAGGTCGTCACGCCGTCCGGCAAGACCGGCTTCGTGTCGGCCGACGCCGTGCTGCCGCTGGTCTTCGAGCAGCTCTGCTACGTCAAGGACGCGAGCGGCTGGAAGATCGCCGGCTATCTCGGCGGCGAGTGAGTGCCGCGCCCCACGGCGCATCAGGCGCGACGCGGCGCGGCGTCGGACCGCTTCGCCGTCACGGCGGGCCGCAGCAGCAGCGGGCCGTAGACGACCAGGAAGCCCGCATAGGCGGCGATCCAGAGCACGCCGGCGAGCGGCAGCAGCGGCAGCGTCCAGTCCGGCACGAGCACGCTGCCGGCCCGCGCTGCCGCCGCGAGACCGATCGCCAGAAAGATCGCAGTCGATCCGCGCAGCGCCCGCGGCGGCCGGCCGGTGTGGCCGAGGCTCACCCGCGTCATCAGGGCGAGCGTCATCAGGCCGATGCCACCGATCGCCCAGACATGGATCACGGCCGCCGCCAACATCGCGTCGCCGGAGAGCGCGCCGGTGCCGGCGAGCAGCAGTCCGAGCGGCGTCATCGCGGCGCCGAGATGCAGGCTCCAGACCAGCGGCTCGCGGAGTGTTCGTGCCGGCGCCCAGCGGGCCTGGCGGACGACGAGCAGCACGGCGGCGACGAGCAGCAGGCCGCCGGCGGCCGGCGCCGCATCGCCGAGCAGCGGCAGCGCCAGCCAGACGACGAGGGCAAAGAGGCCGAGACCGACCGCCGCCGCGTCGAGCGGGCGCGCCGGCGTCGGGATCGGGGCGCGGCCGGTCTCCAAGAGATAGTCGCGGGTGAACGCCGGGACGATGCGGCCGCCGAGCAGCATCATCTGGGCCGTGACGCCGGCGAGCGCGAGGCGGCTCGCGAACGCGCCGTCGTGACCAGACAGGGCGTCGGCGTGGAACAGGATCTGGGCGACGACCAGCACGGCGAGCGACACCACGGCGGCGGCGTTGGCGACGCTCCGCGCCGCGACGATCTCGTGCGTCACCACGGCGGCGAGGGCGACCGTGAAGGCGGTCGCGACCGCGGCGACGGCGAGCGGGCCGAGTCCTGACAGCCCGGCCCCGAGCGGGCCCGATCCGAGCAGCCCGGCCATGGCGAGCCGGCCGGCAACCCAAAGCGCGACGAGCGCGACAAGCGGCGCCGGGCCGAGCGGCCGCCGGCCGGTCCAGTGCGGCACCGCGGTGAGCAGGAACCCGGCCTGCACGGCCGGCACATAGCCGAACAGCAGCTCGTGGGCGTGCCAGGCGGCGCGGCGGCCCTGCTGCGGTCGGCGGGCGGGCGGCCGGAGCGCGGCGAAAGAGACGCGAGAGACACGGAGAAGACCACCGACGGCCGCCTTACGTATTTATGCGTCATCAGCGCAAATTATAACCATAGTTTTGAATCGTTTCAGAAGTCGATACTTAGTTTTCATTGTTTCTAAACT